>JAIRLW010000492.1 GCA_031259095.1 Planctomycetaceae bacterium
TTTCGTGGTATACTACGAGACTTTCGTGGTATACTACGAGACTTTCGTGGTATACTACGAGACTTTCGTGGTATACTACGAGACTTTCGTGGTACACTACGAGACTTTCGTGGTACACTACGAGACTTTCGTGGTACACTACGAGACTTTCGTGGTACACTACGAGACTTTCGTAGTGTACTACGAAACTTTCGCAGCAGACTACGCGGCTTTCGCAGCAGACTACGAGACTGACAAATTCCACTGATATATACCGTTTTTACTTTAAAAACCGGTTTTTGAAATGTAAAAACACCTTAAATTGCGGAGTTAAACGAAAAGATAAACAGGTTTTTGTCAATTTATGGATAATATCACCCACTGAATCATCTTAATTTCTTATGAGTGCGATTTTACCAGAAATCGAAATTAAAGATGTCCGATTCCGACTGATTGACCCGAAAAAACGTTCTCATTATCTGCCTTCCGAACGGTTGGCTTTATAAATAAAAAGCGCTGAGTTGTAGGTAATTACGTTCAACTAGGGTTCCCATATAACTTGGTAAATTTCCTGTTGGAACAAGAGGAGTGTCGTCATTTGTTTCATCGGCAATCAAATATAAATCGCGTATTTCAACGGTTTTAGAATGGGAATCATAGCCGATTAGTTCTGAAATCTGAGAAACACAACGTCTTCCGTTTTTCATTCGTTTTATTTGTACAATTAAATCGACTGCCGACACAATTTGCCGATGAATTGATGCAACAGGAATATCCGCTGCAATTTGAACTAAGACTTCAAGACGGAGAATAACATCTTCCGCTGTATTGGCGTGAATTGTTGTCAGCGATCCGTCGTGTCCGGTATTCATTGCCTGAAGCATATCCAACGCCTCTGCACCGCGGCATTCTCCAACAACAATCCGATCAGGCCGCATACGAAGAGCATTTTTTACTAAATCACGTATGGTATAAGCGCCGGTACCTTCTGTATTCGCGTCTTTGGTTTCAAGACGAACAACATGTTCTTTATTTAATTGTAATTCCGCAGTATCCTCAATAGTGATAATTCGTTCATTGGACGGAATAAAATCACTCAAACAATTCAAAAGAGTTGTTTTGCCGGAACCGGTACCACCGGAAATAATAATATTTTTCCGGCATAAAACCGACGCACGCAAAAATTCTGCTGCGGCACGGGAAAGTGAACCTTTTTGTACTAAATCCTCTACAAGAAGCCGTTGACGTGAAAATTTTCGAATGGTCAGGCAAGGACCGCTCAGAGCCAATGGATCAATAATTGCGTTGACGCGGCTTCCGTCTTTCAGGCGTGCGTCGGCAAGCGGCGTTGATTTATCAATATGACGGTGAACACTCGCCGCAATACGATGGATAATATTAACGGTTACTTCGTCGGAAATAAAACGCTGTCCTGAATTTTCGATACGTCCTTTTTTTTCAACAAAAATTTTATCGGAATTGATTACCATAATTTCAGTTACAGATGGAAGCCGTAAAAGGTCTTCAAGAGGTCCGTAACCAAAAAGGATATTCATTAAACTGCGTTTCAAATGACAGATCGCAATATAATTAAAAAAACTGCGCCGTTTAGACATTTTTTGTACAAATTTATCCCATACATCCCAGAACAATAAATCGGCTTTTTCTTGTTTATCTTCATTATTACGGCATTCGTCTAATTTCATTTGGACGAAAAAATGACGGATACAGGCAAGTAACTCATCTTCGAAGGTACGGTGCCGTTTGATTTGTGTTTCCCAGGGGTGTTCTTCCCAAAGTTCTTTTTTATCATCAGAAAGTTGCGCAACAAGAACCTCGTGAAGTCCATGACCGGCAAGATGATTACTTAATTCTATGTTGGAATCATCCTGAATATTACAAATATTATTGGCAATATCTTCGATATATTGTTCTACTTTGGAATAGAATTTAATATTTGTTTCGCTATGACCGGCGGTTTCGCCGACGAGATTGGAATAGCCGGATTTATTCAACTCGTCAAGGAGTAAGGAATGAACTTTACTGAGAAATTCCGACATTTTTTGATTTTTCTGAAACAGAATTTCTTTTTGGGATATTTCTGTTTCTTTTGGAATATCAAGATAAATATCGAAAGGAAAAATACGGATAACATCATTGGATTCCAACAAATACGTGCGGTCGCCAATCACCTGAACCTCGCCGATATTCAGACCGTTTAAACCAAGCGACTGAACTTGCCAACCGTTGACTTCTTTCCTGACAATAGCGGCAAATTCCGCAACAAAGGGATTATCAAGAATGAGATCGTTTCTGGAATTACGTCCGATGCGGATCGTATTTCCAAAAATTTCCGTAATAGATTGTGTCCGATCTGTAATATGGCTGTATCGGATTTGCATTTTATTGTCCTTTTCGATTGCAAAAATAATTCGATTGCAAAAATAAATCGTTACGGTTTAACGGATTGAGGCGGGACAGCGAGCGCCGGAACAAGAAATCCGATTTGCGGTTCTTTTCCGGTCAGTAACACTTCGGGAATGGTTTTAACACCGGGAAGAGGTACAAATAATGCTATTTCACCGTTGTTGAGTTGAAAAGTTGGTTTTTCGCCGTCCTTTTTCTTTTCGCTTTTGTTGGTCGGATAAGCGACAACGCCGACAATACGGAGTTCGGGCGACGGTGAACGCCGTAACTTTTGATTTTCGATAATTTGCATTAATCGTGCGGTATTATCGTCTAGTTTTTTGTTGCTATTATTTTCAGCCGGTCTTACTGCAATTGTAACAGCGTTATCTCCGCTGCCCTGAAAATTTTCCAATTGCTCTTCCGTACCGGTAACAATACGGTTTCCAACGGAAAGCAGCCGAAAAGGACCTAAAATCGAATAATCGCTTATCGGTTCCGTCATTCCGATATCTTTGCGGCGGACTAATTCGCCTTGATGATAATCTTGTAACGATTCCGAATCGATGATGATATTTCGGTCGGAGAAAAGTAAATAATGTTGCCGGAGATTCGTAACGATATTTTCGTTAGACGAAAGAACCGGCAAAGAAACCAGCGATTCCGCTTTAATCGGTTCGCCTTTTTTAATCGTCCGGTTGAAGACGGCAAAAGCGGTTGTTTTTGGTACGTTATTTTTGTACCAAAAGAAGTTCAAGGCGGAAGCGGTTCCGGCAAGAACAAGAGCGATAATCAGAAAGGTAAGTGAATTTTTCATGGTAAACTCCGTAAAGGTGTTAATAGTGTTGAAGGTGTTAAGGCTAATCGTTAATTAAAACGGGTTAAGGTTGAAGGGAAACCGATTTTATCGGAACAAGCATTAGCGAAACGATACGTCCATTTTCTTTTCTTCCTGTAACTTGAATTGTCCGGTTTTGTTTGCGGCAATCGGCGTTGAAGGAAGTATCGGAATCAGGATTAGTTACGGAAACAGTCCAGCCGTAAGTTTGCCAATAGGTATTTAATTGTTCACCGTCAATATCAGTATCAAAAACAGCAATACGGATATTTCCATAACCGTCTGTTTTGAGACAAACAACTCGTCCAGATTCTGGACAAGGCGGGAAGTTATTGGTTATCTGCTGATGTTGTTCGGAAGGTATTGGGGCAAAGTACACGAGGAGCCATTTTGTTTTATCAATTTGTAATGCAAATTTTCCTTCAGCAACACGTTCGGTTTCCTGCAAAACGAATGTTGTTAAACGAAAGCATGTTCCATTGCCGGACATATTGTAAAAACGGAAATTGTCTTTTTCTGTATAGTGTAACGTATTGAGAAAAGGAACGGGTATATTTAACATATTGACTAATTTTATGAAAGACTCCTCTTCGGGAGTGAGCGAATCGGCGATATTAGGAATATTTTTGGGTTGTTGTTCCCATTCTTTTTTTAATTCTATTTCGGAAATTATTTTCTGGCGATAATTCCATTGGGCATGTTCAAAAATCCATTCTCCTGATTCATCGCTTAACGCGGTAATCAACGGCGGTACGGCAGGTTCTGATTCTAATGTCGTTTCAATTATTCTCCGGTTGCGTTCAGACGAATGAGCAATGGTTGTCCAATCATCTGAAATCCGGCGAATCGTATTTGATACAAAAAATGATGTCCACAAAAGACAAACCACAAGCAAACTCCGGCTGACATAGCGGAAACAGCGGAAAAAACACTTGGTTTTAAAAATCTTTTCGAGAGACATTAGGTTCATTCTTTATTGTAATTTAATTTTTTATTTTAATCTAATAGACGATTGGAATATCGCTGAAATCTATGGTCGGTGCATTCCTCAATTTGTCTTCTTCTTTAATATAATTTTCGGCACGAATTTTTATATCTTTCTGTGCGCCCAATTCCCAAACTTTCGGTAAAACAATTTCGGAGAGAAATAGACGAGTTTTCTCTCCCTCCGGGTTGATTTGATCTAAATTTATATTTGTTACGCTATCTATTAATGTTTTTGGAGAATTAGGTGTCAATGGTATTGATTGCTTTGCCTGTATTAGTGCAAGTTCCGAAGCATGTTTTTCTATTGCCGCTTTAATTTGCGGATTATTTTGGAATTGTTCTGTTTCTTTGTCGGACATATTTTTTATTTTGTTTTTTATAGCGACATATTCTGGAAATGCATCAAAATTCTTTTTCTTAATTGCCTCATCTTTTAGCGACAACATTTTTTTATCATTAGAGGATATCGTAACTGACATGATTGGGGTTTGCCAATTGATACTCAACTTATTTACTTCAATACGACCATCTTTATCAACAGGTATTTTAAATTTTTCTTGGAATTGTTGAATTAAACCGCTGGAAAATCCCAATTCTTGTAATTGATTTGTCAGGCTATTTATTGCACTTTCAGCCTTTTTTAAAACGTTTTCTACTTCTTTTCTTTTCACTTCGGCTTTGTTTCCTATTCCAAGCGGATCCTTTCCTTTGGCTTCTAGTTTTGTATTAAATTCTTTTGCTTTCTTTTTAAGAGAATTTAATGTATTAGCGAACATGTTAAATGTGTTCTGAAAAGAGTTCGAAAATTGATTCATCAGGTTTGATAATTCATTCATCAGTTTAGAAAATACCGCATCAAGAGCAATTTTTGGAGCAATATTTTTGATATTGGGAAACGAATCCATTTCCACATCGTGATAATCCCATGTTCCTGAAATGAGAGTATGTTGGGAAGAGGTTTTTTTATTCCATTTATCATACAAAAATCCGGTTTGAATTTCTTCTGAAGATTGGGCGGTAATCATTCCCTGATTTTCGTTCTTCCAATTAAACGGTTCGGTTTGTGTTTGGTTTATTTTGATGGACGATGATTCTTGATCTGAAGACGACGCCTCTTGAGAGGATGTTTCGGCAATAAACCGTTTTTTCCATGCTTCATTTTTTGTATTTACCGACTGGTTCAATTTTTGCATCGTTGCTGTCTGAATAAAGAGGACGAGGACAAACAACGGCAACAGGATGACAACAATCATCACCATTTCCAACGAAGCGGCGCCGCGATATTTTTTGGGTGAATGAATATTGAACATAATTTTTTAATGGTTCAAAATGTTATAGTTATTATTTTTCAGGAGGAACTCTGTTGTTTCTTTAATTGGTTCTGAATTTTGAGTTTCTTCTTCATTTGACAATAATTCTAATCTTGTTGCGGTAATGGGAGTCAACTTGGCTTGCCAGTTTAGTTTGACTGCTGCTTTACTTTCGGAATCAATTTTAGTTCCGGTAAAAAGTTTAAACAAATCAATTCGATTTCCGCGCGGCGATGCTTGAGCCCACCATTCGGGAGCGATGATATTGGGGGACATTTTCCATTGTAACGTATCCCAACCGGTGTTCGGTTGTTCGTCATTTGTATTGGGTTGTTCATTTTTGTTATCGTCCATATCACGTCCTCCGGCGGGATAAACAATGACCTGAGCAATTACCGTATCATCATTTTTATTGGGTTGTTTAAAGAGGTGATCGGCGATTCCGGTCAAACGCGGTTTAATTTGTACTGCGGCGATGATGGTGAAGAGTTGATCCGCTTCATCGGCGTTTCTTGTCCATGGTTCATAACCTTTCTTTTCGGGAACGGAATCTTTGAGAACAAGAAGTTTATTTTCTTTATTTTTTGTACTTTTTCCAATTTTTCCGTGATGTAAATTGTAAGATTCGACGAGAGTGTAACGGTAAGTCCAATGTGTAAAAAATGTTGATAAATTGGAATTATTCATAGCAACGTTCAATGGTTTTCCACACCAGGTACGTATTCCTGAACGTAAATGATCCACATACGGATTCGTTGCCCGAACCAGTTGTGTTCGCTGTTCATAATCAACATCAAATTTATTTTCGTTAAGATTGTTTCGGCTTGGCGAATCTGGAACACCTTTTTTGTCAAACTTCTCCATTGATTTTAAAGATTGCAGAGCATCGGTAAATTTCGAAAAAGGTGAATCACTGCTGCCCAGAGAAAAAGCCTGGGTTACTAGGCTGGCTGCTTCTACAAAGGGTTCTATATTACTTACAATTCGATCAAATCCATTCATGATACTACTAATGGTTTGCATTGCTTTTGATGCTTTTTCATCGTTTCCTGTCCAAGGCGACTCCGGTGATTTCAATGATTTTTTGTAGCCATTTTTGTTCTCAATGGATTCTTCTTCTAAGGGAAGTTTCAAGGTTGATACGGATGGCGAAATCGCATATTCTCTTAAACGATACTCTTGTTGTAACGTATTTAATACATTTTCTAAATGAGCGGCGGCAGGATTATTCTCCGGTTCTGTATATTGAGCCATATAATCACATATAAGCGGTATGACTGTTTTTATTGATGTTGTAATTTTTGGGATAGGTTTCGCTGCCGTATCCAGAGCAATAAGTACCACGTGTTCCGTTACAATGTCATTACACAATAATCTCGTAACATTCATGCTTATTGTTGATATGCCGGCATTGATTATCTGACCAACATAAGGAATCCACTCAGCGATTTTTCCTGCAAGGTGAATCAAGTTTTTTATTCTCATACATTGAGCGGCGTAATACTTGAGCATCATATCTGCATCATAAATAGCGGCAAAGGTGTTTCTAGGGTCGGGCTTTTCCAGTAACTTCCTAACCATGTCAACAATTTCTTCGTCCATCTGTTCCATTCCGGGAAATGGCGCTCCTACATTTTTCATAGCGATAGTTTCATTATATGAGTCTTCACTTTTTGAATAGGCTTTTGTTTTGGATGCTGGCAAAGTAATTGTTCCGCCAAAAGGAGTCTTCATTTCTTTCTTGATTTCTTTGATATAATCTTTATCGTTTTCTTGTCCGGCGAAAGCTTCGAGGACAACACAGATGGCGGTGAGTTCTCCGACGCAGTGATTTAATGCCGAAACAGTATTGAGACTTCGAGCCAACACCACACCGGAAGAATACGCTAAGGCGTCGGCTGCATTTTGAGCCTCATTTTTCCGTACAATATCATGCCCCGTGTTGAAAACGAAAGCAATTAAAACAGCAAAACCGTAAATAACCAACACCGACGCCAAAGCAACGCCGCCTTGTTCGTCATTCCAAAAATTTTTCGTGTTTTTGTTCATTATTCTATTCCTTATTGTTTTATAATTTTATTGTTTACGGATATTCAATTCCAAGCGAACCGGTTTCATTTTGCGGACATTCATTCTGAATAGACGCTGTTGAAATAATTTTTGAGACAACATTAGAAAATTTTCCTTTTTTTCCGCCGAGCAGTTTACCGATATACGGCAGAAAAAACGGGGCTTCATATTCTATTGTTGCAATAATATCCCGTGTCCAAGGTTGGGAATCATCGCCTTCTCCCAATTCGAAAGAGACATTTGTCGCAATTTCGGCATAACCATATTTTTTGACACGATATCTTTCAGCGATGGCAGGTTTTTTCTTTCCTTCGAGATAATCATCGTAGGCGTTCCAAAAATTGGTACAGTTTTGCGAATCGGAAGGCGTGTTTTTCATTCCGCAGGCAAACGGCGTCATGGCGTAAACGGCGGAACGTGTACCGTATATTCTTGCTTTTTCCGTAATAAAATCGTCGTTACGATCTTCGGGAAACGCCGCCGTCGTATGAACCGAAGCCGAACGCGCCGCGGAATAAGCCGCAAACATTGTTCCAAGTTTCGCCTGAAACATTAATGTTGTTTCAAGAAATACCGCAACAAGTATCAGATAAATCGGAAAAATCATCACAAACGATAACGCATACGCCGCACCGCTTTCCTCTTGACGAAGTTTCAATAACCGTTGCCATTGAATAAAACGTAACGAATAAATCGTCAGCGCCAATACAACTATTCCCGAAACCGCCCACGCAATTCCAAGAAATTCCATTGAATAAAATAATTCGCAATAAAATTGTTTCATAAAACCGGCCAACCTGTAATAACGGCAAGAAGTCCGTAAAGGGCTGTAAATGCCTTGATAAAATACACCAGTAAAAAAAACGTCATCGGAACCGATACCGCCGTGATCATCACCACATCCAACGCTTCGGAACCGCGCCGAAATTGTTTTTGTTTTTTAATACAAAATTGTTTTCTCATTTTTGAAATAAAAATTCTAATCCGTTGAAAAAGACAAATATTAACGCAACAAAAAAACAGGGAGCAAGCGGAATCGGTTCTTTGAGCCAATGCTGTTGTTCTTCACTTGGAGGATCAATCCAAAGCGGCAGAAACCAATGACCAACCCGATGATAAATTGTTGTTATTAAAAATACCGGTCCCTTGTCCCAAATAATTCCGATTAAACCGAGCGTTGCGGCGATAATGTAACTGACAGCAATGATAGTAATTCCATTTTGGAAGCCCATACCGGCTCCAATCACTGCCGCCAGTTTCACATCGCCTGCTCCGCCTTGCCGTAACAGGTACGGAATTAAAACAATACCGAAACAGATTATCATTCCCAAAAACGAATTGGTTATATTCTGTCTGTTCAGTATTAACTGAAACAAAATCACAATACAAAATGCGGAATACGTCAACCAGTTCGGAATCTTCCGCATTTTGTAATCGCAAACAGCGGCGATAAAAAGTGTTATGAAAACAATACCGACAATGATCGTATCCGCAGACGGTTCCTGTCCGGCGACTTTACACAAATAAAAGTATAAAATCACAAAAATAGGAAGTAATAACAATATCAGTATGTATTTCATGAACTTTTCTTACTCAACTGTAATTGGATCATCAGGATTTGATTCATTCCATTTCTCCCACCAAGCTTGTGCAGTCTCAACAATACTTCTTCCCCAGAAGATAATCACAGCAAGAACTGCTACACCAATTGCAATTATCATGACAGTTTCAAGGGAAGCGGTGCCGGTTTCATCGTTGTGAAATCGTTTCAGGATTTCGTAAAAATTGTTTTTCATAAAAGTAATCCTTTCGTAAAAAGATTTAAATTAATTAATTGCCGTTTCCACATTGGTTACGGCAAAGACGCTGGAGGAGGAAGCCGAAATAGAATACCCAAATAATCGTATTGATTGCCGACGTCAATACAACAATAGTAACAATATCTTGTTCTGCACAATCACCTGTTAAACGAATATTGTAGTGAATATGAATAGAATAAAATACTGTTATAAAAATAATTAAATAAAGAGAAACACCAACAATCAAATATAATAATTTTATCAATAATTGATAAATACGAATTGGGCGACGGAATACAACTTTAATGACAACATAGCAAAGCAAACTTATCAAAACACTTAATAACAACATGAGCGACTCACACAATAACAATGCGTTTTCAGAAGGTTTTTCTGACAATAACAATAAATATTCATGTTCGACAGATTTTTCTAACGATAAATTTGCTAACGAGATAATCAAGGTAAAAAATATAACAATAAAAACACTCAAAAGTTCAGTACGTACATATCTAAAATCAATTTTTGTATGACAAGTCCGGCATTTTCCTTTTACTAAAATCCAACCAAGTAACGGAAATAATTCCCATAATCGGAGTCTTCTGCCGCAATGCGGACAATGTGAAAATGTAAAAACATTTTCTCCGCGCGGCAGTCGGTAAAGAAGGACATTCATATATCCTCCCAACATCAAGCCGAGAAACAAATACCAAAGGATAATAATACCAATAGGAAAAATTGTCATTATTCAGGTTTTCTACAATAATTGCGTCCCTACGGGACGTGGATCATTCTGTTTTTTTGTTTTTTAGTAACATGCCGTCCCTAACGGGACGGAAATTTTCATGATTCATTCCCACTAATGTTCCCCCCAAAGGAGATAATCAGAAAAATGCTACTGAATAATTACCTTTAATATAATTATGTCATTTCACGCCGTTAACTCTCATGTGAATTTTTATTTTGTGATTATCCTCATGATATTTTCCTACGCCCTGAAAGGGCAATATAACCGTTTGATTCACAAAATATACTGCCCTTTCAGGGCGACCTTTATGGAGGATTCCAACCCGCCGCGTTGCGGCGGGCCGGCTTATGTTGCCCTTTCAGGGCGTTAGGATTTTAAATCATCGTCCGCCCCAACGGGGCAATCCGCATTAGCGTAGGGCAACGCCCTACGAATCGTATTTCCCTTGAAAATAAAGCCCTGAAAGGGCGCAAGCCTAAATATTGTAATCATAATCCAACACGATTGTAATACTAATTCTGCCGTGAATCTGATTCATGACAACATCCAAAATGTTACACCACACATTGCGGTGTTTCGGCGAAACGCCGTCTATCTTGTGTTTGTTTTATTTTATAGTTACGTTTATTTTTCATTCGATTCTAACTTTTTGAGTATATCAATTGCCTCTTGGTAATTATTCTTTGCAGCTTTTTGAAACCATTCTTTGGCTTGTGTTATATCTTTATCAACACCGTTACCGTTTAAATAATAAACACCAAGTTTGTATTGAGCATCAGCAAATCCTGCTCGCGCTGACTGGTCATAATACTCATATGCTTTTTGAAACCATTTTTTGGCTTGTGTGATATCTTTATCAACACCTTTACCATCTCGATAAAATTCACCGAGTTTATTCTGTGAACCTATATCTCCTTGTTCAGCCGACTTTTGGAACCATTTGAATGCTTCTGTATAGTTTTGTGAAACACCATCACCGTCTTTATAACAACAACCAAGAAGATATTGTGCAACTACCTCTCCTTGTTCAGCTGCTTTTTTATACCACTTTACTGCTTCGGTTCTGTTTTGAGTAACACTTTCGTCACCGTAATAATAGCAAAAACCAATACGAAACAGTGCGTCTTTATGTCCTTGTTCAGCCGCTTTTTTATACCACTTTATC
>JAIRLW010000512.1 GCA_031259095.1 Planctomycetaceae bacterium
AGTTTATTCAGGCGATTGTTACGGAAGAGGGCGGGCAAGGCGGACATACGGCAATTTTGGCGGCGGCGTTGGAAATTCCTTGTATTGTTGGTGTTCGTCAATTTTTGGGTGATGTTGACGGTGGTGATACGCTTATTGTTGACGGTAACAGCGGAAGCGTGATTGTTCGTCCTGACGAGGATGTTTTTGAAAAATACCAACGAATTATTGTTGCCGATACAACACGAATTGAGAGTTTGGATTCATTTCGTGATGTTGAAGCGGCAACACGCGATGGAACACGAATTTCTATTTGTGCCAATATTGAGTTCCCATTTGAGGCGGAAAATGCGGTTCAGCGCGGTGCCGAAGGAATCGGACTTTTTCTCACGGAATTTCTTTATCTTACACGCAAGGAAGACCCGACAGAAAAAGAACACTTTGAGGCGTACAAACATGTTGTTGACAAGATGGCGGGAAAACCGGTGATTATCCGTACATTTGATTTTGGCGACGATAAAACGTTGGATCGGTATAGTAGTACTGCGGTTGAACACAATCCGGCATTGGGGTTACGCGGTATCCGGCTTGCGTTGAAAAACTGGAAATTATTCCGTTGCCAACTTCGGGCGATTCTTCGGGCGAGTGCGTTTGGCGATGTTCGCATGATGTTTCCGTTGGTGTCCACGGTCAAGGAATTTCGCCAAGCGAAACGAACTGCTCTTTGGGATGCGATGGAGGAACTTCGTGAGGAAAAAATTGCTTTTAACGAAAAAATTCCGGTTGGGATGATGGTTGAGGTTCCTTCGGCGGTGGTGATGTTGGACAAATTCGCGGAAGATGCTAATTTTTTTAGTATTGGAACCAACGATCTGACGCAATACACGATGGCGGTGGATCGCGGCAACAGCAATGTGAATCATCTTTTTCAGACGGATGATCCGGCGATTTTACGATTAATTCGTCGAACGGTTGCGGTGGCGGATCGCTATTCGATTCCGGTTTCGCTTTGCGGACAAATGGGAACGCCGCAAAATATAGTTCTTCTTCTTGGACTTGGTTTAAGAAATATTAGTTGTGCGCCGGGCGCGATTGCCCGACTAAAACAAATTTGCCGTTACGTTTCCATTGAAGAATGCCGCGCAACGGCACGAAAAGCGTTGCGAATTTCAAACGCCAAAGATATTCGGGATTACGTCCAAAATAAACTGAAACAAATCGCCGCCGAACTCTTCGATTCAACGGATATTTAATTTAGAGCGTCTTAGGAATTGGTGTGTAATTTTTTATTTACCTTGTATCCGGCGTCTGAAATAATTTTTGCATTCTTCTGGTGAGAAGCCATCGGATAATTCGCCGAGTTTTTTCACAGATCGTGAGCGGTTCGTCATTTCGCTTTTCGTACCAATGTTTTCAATTTCGCAAAGACCATTTCGATGAGATTGAAGTCAGGACTGTAAGGAGGCTGGTAAAGAACGCGTGCTCCGAGCACACGGATCGCCTTTTGAACTCCCGCCACTTTGTGATCGCTGAAATTATCCATCACGACAATATCTCCTTTTTTTGCGAGGTCAATCACCATATATAGTTTGCTTGTTTTTTGAATATGTAATTTACCTTTGATTGCCGGCATTGGAATTGTTTTTCAAAAAAAGTTAAAATTTAATAACAAATAATCAAAACATCGCCATTTCCATATTGTATTATTTATTATTCGTTACTCGTCCACACGGAACGCAATTTCGTAATTTTTTATAAAATCACATTCATTATCATTTAATCCGTACAACGGGCAAATAATATCATCTATCGAATCAATCAATGATTTAGAATATCGTATCTTATATTCTTTGTAAGAATCGACTTTGACATATTCGGTTGTTTGATGTTCAATAATATTTTTCTGAATATCCTGCAAGTAATTTTCGTAATATTTTTCAATCTGTTTGATTATTTTTTGATTCAAATTTTCGACCGGTATTGGGAATGATTTGATTTCGTAAGATTTGAGATCAAGATTATTGGAATAAACTTGTTGATACCACCAAAATAAATTGCTTGATAAAATTGCGCCGATAATGTCGGCGATTTTTTTATCGAAGTATAACGGTCTTTCTTTTGTCGATTTCGTCGGAAAGTTGGTAATCACATTGTAATACATTCCACCCGAAGTACGATAATAAATCGGTTGACCATTTTCTTGTAACAAACTACCGATTCTTAAATGCTGTTTTGCAAACAATTTTTTCAAAATTCGTTTTTCGATAAAAAATGAGATTTTAGGAAATCTGCCGTCAAGCCGATATTTGAGACTATTGGTGAATTGCATTGCCGCCAATAATTCCGTCTGTGTCATTCCACTCTGCCAACGATACATTTGTGTCGTCAGCAAACGTAAACAAGGTGTTTTTGTTTTACAAAAAGAAATAATCGACGTTTTTTTGTGCGAGTTCTTAAATATTTGTAACGGTCTGTCGCAAAAGGACGCCGCCTTAATTGTTTCGCAGTTTGCCAGGAGCAATTGATGTAACGCAGACATCGAATCGCTTGAAACAACCGAAAGCGGAACAATAAAATGTACCTGTCCGCCTTGTTTCACCGTATTAAAACCATGTTCGATAAACAATGAAAACGTATCTAACGAGCCTTTTTGTTTACCATGAATGGTTTTTGTTGATACGTAATTTTTTTTGAAATATTCTTTTTGTTCGGCGGGATATGTTGCGCCGTATGGCGGATTACCAATAACAATATCAAAATTTTCCACGCCGAACATCCAACGTGAATCAAAATATGGGGACGCTTCGGTGTCCGAGTGGTTCCATTGACAAAGAGCGTTTATATCATCGCTGTCGCTTAATTGAGCGAGTTCCTGTTCGGCGTTTTGAATGCGTTCTTTCAATCGTTCCCGTAACAACGTATTGGATTCTTTGAAATAATCCCGTTTCAGATCAAGAATTTGATTAAACAGAGTTTTATGGGCATTAAAAAATAAATCGTTACAGTCAATTCCTCTCAACGTATTTGCCGTAACAAGTTTATAATCGAGATTCGGCAGCGAATCAATTCCAAAGTTGTCTGCTTTCGGATCGGGCTGAATTTCTTGTAACAAAGAAAGGAATAAACGCAACATCGCAATTTGCACTGCCAACGGTTGAATGTCAACACCGTAAACCACGTTTCGCAAAATTTCCAACTTCTTTTGATAACGTTCCAATTGTGTTAATGTTTTATTAGGATCAAGACGCTGCATCATCACATTCATCACACCGCAAAGAAACGCACCGCTGCCGCAAGCAGGATCAAGTATGGTGCAACGAAGAATCGCATTTTCCGTATCAATATTAGTATTATTTGTTGCCGTCAAATACGCATCAAGACTTTCGTTGAGCATATAGTCAAC
>JAIRLW010000517.1 GCA_031259095.1 Planctomycetaceae bacterium
AATAAAGTCCGTATCCTGATCAAAAACATTACTATACCGCAGGCACTTTAAAAAAATAGATATTGCCGGGATTTGACGGATATTTTATATTGATGATCATGAGGTCAACTTATGAACGCCTATCACTTATTATCCGCCGAGATCGCAGGACTGAAACTCCTGCATAAAACGAGTCCTCTTTTTGTGGACAACGCCGCTTATGACAAGTCAAGGTTGGTGAAGAAATGGTTGAAGAAGCCTAAGAATATCCGTTTGCATTTTTTACCGGCGTAGAGCCCGAACTTAAATCCAATCGAACGATTGTGGGGCTTTTTCAAGAAAACAATTTTATGCAATAAGTATGTCGAAAAGTTTTCCGACTTTCAAGAATCATGCCGAAGTTTTTTTCGTTGTCAAAAAAAATAGACGGAGAACTTGCGCACACTCGTCACCGATAACTTTCATCTCGTCAAAAAAAGATTTTCAAAAGGAATAGGGGATACTACCCCTCCACTCCCTTAATATAGTAATTTTTAGAGATACCCAGTTCTCACAAATCACAAACTTTGCAACGCTTTTTCCACAATGTTCGCTTCTTCTACAGTGTTGACTCCGAGACTTTCGATTGGTTTGAGAACCGGTAAAGCAATCACACGTTGTCCCTGCGATTGCATTACCGCCGGAACATCCGTAATGTAATATTCTTTTTGGGCATTGTCTGTTTTCAAATGATTCAACGCTTCAAGTAATGCCGGCGTGTGGAAAACATAATAACTCATATTAACTTCTTGAATCATTTTCTGTTCCGTACTAGCGTCTTTTTCTTCAACAATGCCGGTAAATTCGCCGTTACGGTTGCGAATAATTCGTCCTAATCCTGACGGATTGTCTTTTATAATGGTTCCTAAAATACAGGACGGTAACAATTGTTGTCCGTCGGAGGCGTAGGCTTCAAAAAGTTTGAGAATGGATTCGACCTGAATCATCGGACAATCGCCGGCAACAACCATCGTTGCTCCAGTATGATTTTGTAACTCTTTTCGGCAAACCATGACCGCATGACCGGTTCCGAGTTGCTCCGTTTGTTCAACAAACACAAGAGGTTGCCGATGAATACGGTATTCCAATGTTTTCCGTACAAGATCGCTCCGATAACCAATCACCACCGCAATTCTTTCAATATTCGCCTTTTCTAAGGCATCAAGAACATATTCAATCATCGGTTTACCGCAAACCGGATAAAGAACCTTCGGAAGTTCAGATTTCATCCGTGTCCCTTTTCCGGCTGCCATCACCACCGCGTATCGGTTTTCTGTCATGTTTTTGCCACTGTTTGTTTTAATTTTTAACCACGAATGGTATTGAAATCACAGAAGGAGTTTGTTCACGATTTTAGAGATTGGTCAGTCGTCCCAAATATTTTTGTTATACGGAGCAGGTTTGGTTTTCGTAAAGCCATTGTTTTGCGAAATGTCGGTCACAGAATGGGATGACATCGGGGTGTTCTGTATTCGACGGTTCGCCTTTGCCGAAAATCACCACTGAATCGCCTTCAACCGCTTCGGAAAGTGCCCAAGCAATCGCTTCCGCCCGTTCCGGCATAATTTGAACTCCGTTTTGTAACGTAAAACCCTTGCCAATATCACAAATCGCCGTTGCCGTTTCGAAATTCAAACGGTCGGAGGCGGAAGTGAGAATAACGGAATCGGCTAATGTTGACATTGTTTTGCCAAACAACAAACGTTTTGCCGAATCATGGTATTCCGCCGCTCCAAAAACACAAATCAGTTTTCCAGCCGTTACTTCCCGAATCGTCCGCAGTACCGCAGCCAATGAATCCGCTGTCCGTGCAGAATCAATATAAACATTAAAATTTTGTCCGCATTCAATCCGTTCCATGCGACCAGGAATGTTTTCAACCCGCTCAATTCCCCGCACAATTGTTTTAATATCAATTTCAAATCCAATTCCCAAAGCGGTTGCCATCATACAGTTGTAGATAAATTCATCACCGATTATTTTGGTCCGAAATGAAACCGCTTCCGTTCCCGCCGTAACAATAAAAGTTTGCTCTCCCGAAAACCGTTCGACAAGCATCGAACCAACTTCCGCCTGATTCCGAATCCCGATAGACAACAACGGCTGATTGATTAACGGTACAATCGCCTCGCTAATTTGGTCGTCAATATTGCAGATGGCTAAGGCTCTTTTCTTGGCGTACTTAAAAATTCCAAGTTTACTTCGGCGATATTGTTCCACTGTTTTGTGAAAGTCGAGATGATCGCGTCGAATGTTGGTCAAGCAAACCGCGTCAAACTGAATACCGCCAAGCCAACCGTTAACAATCATTCGGCTGGACGCTTCAATGATGACATGAGTGCAACCATTCATTGCCATCCGGTCAAGCCAAACAACCAATTGATCGGGCGTCATTTCCGGTTCCGCGTGGACATGAAATCCTTGTCCGTCGAAAATTCCAAGCGAACCAATCAATCCGACCTGAAATCCCGCTTCGGCTAACATGCCGGAAATCAGATAGGATGTTGTTGTTTTACCGCTGGTTCCGGTAATGCCAATCAGTTTAAGCGATTTACCGGGATAATCCCGAATCGCATGACAAAATACGGCAAAACCTTCGGTTACATTTGGAATAATAAAATACGGCACCGAATCTGTTCCTGTTGTTACCGGACGATCGGCAACAATTGCGGAACAACCACGATAAATCGCCAAACCGACAGATTCCTCAAGAACTTCGTCTTCTTCCGACAAGGCAAAAAAAACGTCTCCGGGTCGAACTTCATCAGGATCAGCAGAACAACTCTTCGCTTTAACGTCGTTTTCAACGAACTTTAACTGATGAATCTTTTTGCAAACGCTTTTGAGCGTTTTTTTCAATGAAACGGATTCCGTTCCTTTACAACAGGCTCGCATCCTTGCCCCCTGTAATAAATAGTTGGTGAACAATACCGATAAACAGTGAATGACAACTGTCGAACAACATTAAACCAATCCATGTAATGTCGCCCAACCTCACCGATCACGACTATGCGTATTGTTTCCGATTTAGCAATTTCTGTCAATCTCAATTTTCTCGTTTTTTAAAATCGCTAAAAATAACAGGGTACTTTAAAAAGACTTTTTGCCCAAACACAAATTTGTGCTAAAGATCAAAAGATTATTTGTCCCTATTGTCCCACAGGTCATTTTTGTCCTACACAGAAAATTGGGGACATTGGGGACAATAGGGACTAATGGGACAAATAATTCTTTAATTCAATTCAAATTCTATGTTATTCAGAATTTTGCGTTTTGTTTTCGCCTGAAACATAACGAATTAGGTTTGATTGACTTCAAAACGGCAGGTTCGATCACCGGTACACCAACAATCGACCTCTTTCGCTTTGAAATTTTTACCGGTAAACTTTTCGAAAATTCCGGCAATAAACCCTTCATCGTAGTTACACACTTCGATTCCAAGATCAGGCAAACCGGAACAGTCCAAGTCTTCCGAAACAGTTAAAACAAATTCGCCGGTTTCGGGAATTGCCTTTTCAACACGGAGAATTCCTACGCCGAGTTCTTTCAAAATCCGCTGGAGTTCCGCAACAAAATTGTTGAGAGGTAAATCTTTAAATTCTTTCAGATATTGTTCAAAAAAGAATTTTCCGGCAAGATAACCAGCGTCATAGAACAAGGAATCACAAACTTCCTTGCCATAACGTTGTTCGGCAATATCCCGGAAAGTATATTGCATCATGCGATACAATATGATATTGACCTGATCGCCCAAATTAGGACGTCCTTCGTGAATATCTCCGATAATATCCCAAGTAAATTCATAAGCACGTGACGACATTGTAACCTCCTTAATAAAATTTTTAAAATACTAAAAAATAATTGACCAAAAACAACAAACTAATTCAAATGTTCAATCTCTTCTAAGGAAAGACCCGTTGCTTGCGCTATTTTCTCACAATCAACTCCCAAAAGTTTAAATTTACGAGCCGTTTCTAATTTATCGGCTTGCCATTTTGCCTCAGTTGCACGTCTTTTTTTCACCTCTTCACGTCTTTTCTTC
>JAIRLW010000532.1 GCA_031259095.1 Planctomycetaceae bacterium
AGTCAATATCATGCCCAGAAAAACCGGTAAAATTCCCACAATTCCAATAAAAATGTTAAGAAACCATGTCGTATGGTAGAGTTTACCATAGAGGGTTTGACGAGTTGCCCAATGATAAAAAGACCGAAGAGTGCATGTTTCACGATTGACCATCACCAAATCGGGAATAATCGCCGTTTTTTGACCGGATTTCGCAAGGGACATTGAGAGAGTAATGTCTTCCGTCAATACCGTTTTCCATTGTTCGATAATTTCGTTTTGAAATAATGCTTCACGCCGTATTGCAAACGAACCACCCCAAATGAGACGCTGAGAATAAAACAGAACGAAACAAGCCTCCATCCAAAGTTGTCGCACAATAGAACCGGGATTAGATTTATCTGGACAAAACCAACGTTGTCCCGTTGTTACAGTAAAACGTGAATCCGAAAGCGGTTCAACCAACCGGCGTAACCACGTCGGATGAGGATTAGTATCAGCATCTAAAAAAGCAATCACTTCGTATGCAGGATCAACTGTTTTGAGTGCGCGGTAAAGTGAGTTACATTTCAACGCACATGTTTCAAAATATTCTTTAACCACCAAAATCTCGGCATTTTCTACTCCCAATCGTTGAATCATTTCCTGAATTACCGACAATGCAGGATCACTCTGATTATCGACAATAAAACGTACTGTATAATGAGGATAATCCTGTGTCAATAATCCTTCAATATGGCGTTTCAAAAAAGGGTCAACTCCACGAAGAGCAAGACAAATCAATGTTTTAGGTACATATTCGTTTTGGGGTGTTGTCCATTCTTGCCGACGGAATTGTCTAAAAAAAATAAATAACACGGAATAATTGATTATATCAATAATCAAAACCGTAATAAATAACGAAAATGCAATAGTCAATAGTAATGAAGTCATGTAATTATATTGCCGATAATTTATGTTTTATTTAAACTACTAAGTTGTTATGATGTTACTCTATCCCAAAACTGAATTTAAGTTTATTTTTTTGTTGCAAAATAAAGTCGGTCGTCACCCATACCGATTACATCTGCAAAACGCATTAACCAAGCGTGTATCCTGATTTTCTCAAAGAAACGATACAAACGAACAAACCAAATTTTTTCTTGGTTTTCGTCCAGATAATTGGTACCTGGACTTGCCCACTTCGATTTCTGACCTTTTTTACCATGTACAAAAAGAATTGCCCATTGTCCAATCAAAGCACTTGATACTGTAAAGTTTTTTGAACCATCGTATCGAAAACCGGTTTTTTCAAGTAACAAACGCGCCGACTGTTGCGATAAAAGATGTAAATGATAGGGAGTATGCCAATTACGCCATAATCTTCCGAAGGTGTATCTACTCAGGGAAAAAAGGTTTGGTATGGAAAAAATCAATTTTCCATCCGGTTTGAGGACGGAATAAATTTGCCGGAGTGTTTCTTCTGGATTGACACTGTGTTCCAAAACCCAATTCATTGTTACATAATCGAAATAATTTTTTTCGTAATGATCAGCGTTAAAAATTCCTACATGGACATTAAATCCGTAACGTTCAGCAATTTTAGCGGTGTTTTGGTCCGCTTCAACGCCATAAACGTCACAGCCTCTATTTTTGTGATAGCCGAGCGTTTCACAGTAACCGCAACCAATATCCAAAACTCGAACATTTTTAGGAACCCAACGATGACATAATGCCCGCTCGCCATCCAACCAAGCCCAAAAACCTGTACTTTCAGGATAAGGTTTATAAAGGTCAAGGTTAAAATGTTTACGCGGATAATAATTGGTATAAAGGTTACTCAACATTTCTTGTGTAAAATTATCCGCAATAAAAATATGTCCACACTCCCGACATCGGTTCAATATAAATGAATCAGGATATCCAAACAAAATATCGTAATTTTCAAAAAGAAACTTTGTACGATTTGATTGACAAATAGGACAGGTTTTTGTCATAACAATATTAAGGAATTCATTCTTAAAGGTGGATATTTTAAGTACAAAATCATTTCATTATGAATGATATACGTTTCAACATAAGCATTACACTTATTCTTTCTTTGGACAATAGGCATAAATTTTATTGGCACCTTCAATAATTGTATAGTTCGGATTACTTTCCTGAATCAAACGACGAATTACAAACGGGTCATCCGGCAAGTGGTATGTACAAATTGATAATTTCGGAGCAAATTCTTTTAGTACATTTTTAGCGCCCATCAATAAATGACGTTCTGCTCCTTCAATGTCTGCTTTGATAAAATCAATACGGGGAATATTATTTTTACGAACAAATTCATCAAGAGAGATTGCAGCAACAGTAATTTGTTCTATATCTTTATAACCGGCTCTAACAACAGCGGAAGCGGAATGCGGATTGACATGACTTACCCAAAACGTCAATTCTTCCTCCTTATCCCACAAAGCAAATGGACACACCGTGATGTTAGGATTCCACGCGGCAACGTGTACTAAATAATTTTCCCGCATATACGGCATCGGTTCAAATGCATAAACAGAACATCCTTTAGCACTGCCAAGAACAGAAAAGAACCCCGCATTGGCTCCGGCATCAATAACAATATCAGCAGGTTGGAGTTGGATATATTCATTTGGTTCATAACGACCTTCACTCTCAATGTCTTTTCCAAAAAGATTTTCTAACAGTTTCGGATTTTGTACCAAATAAGGAATAAGAATTTCAACAATGGCTCCGGTAAATGAATATTTTTCCGCTTCATTGGCACGAGGAAGTTGAATATTATTTAAAACAATACGATCTTTTTCCGGTGAAAGGAAAATTGTTTCTAATTTATTGTATAACTCATTTTGTCGGATTTGTTCTTTCCGCAAGAACCATTTGATCAAGGGACTTTCGAAAAAAAACCAAAGTTTATCCGCAATAAACAATGTTGATTTATAAAATTTCAAATCGG
>JAIRLW010000551.1 GCA_031259095.1 Planctomycetaceae bacterium
GAAACGGTTGATTTTTGTAAATCACACCAAATTCTTGTTGAGGCGTGGAGTCCGCTTGGACAAGGCAAAGTGCTTTCCGATCCCGAACTACTTCGTCTTGCCGATAAGTACAAAAAATCAACAGCGCAAATTTGTGTTCGATGGTGTTTGCAAAACGGTATTCTCCCGTTGCCGAAATCAACAACACCCGCACGGATCAAAGAAAATTCCGCCGTGTTCGATTTTGAACTTTCCACGCAAGAAATTCAAACGATCAATCAATTGCCGCATCGTTGGGATTCAGGATTTTACCCGGACAAAATCGATTTCTAATTTCTATCGTTGTCCTTTGAACGGTAACAAATTCCCTTTTTTATGTTCTTTGCCCCGCTAGGGACGACATGTTATTAACCGTCGTATTAAGTGTCGTCCCTAGCGGGACTAAGACAAAATAACCATCACGGAAATTCCGTTGATATATTACTTATTTTTTAAAACCTTTCGTAAATATTCGTATTTTTTGTGGTGAACATAAAAATAAGGCAAAATAGAACAATTTGAGAAAATCAGCGTCCTCTGCGGACTTCTCACTCGGTATGTTCGAAAGTTAAGAAAATAGACAATGACGATTCCAGATTGTTTTTTTCTTGATGACTGTTATACTAAGTGCGTAAGTTGCAGCAAATGTTTTCCTCAAATAAATCTATCATCCCTTAAAACAAGGGTTGATTCAATACAATTGTATTAAGTTTTTCATGTCTTCAGAACCCGATACCATTCAGGATATTTCTTCGGATGAAGCGATTTTGGTTGAATATCTTGACGGCGAATTATCGTTGCAAAATCGGCGGATTGTTGAGAGTCGATTGGCGGCGGAACCGGAATTTCGGGAAACATTGACCCGATTAGAGGAAAGTTGGAAACTTCTCGATTTATTGGAACGCGACGACACAGATAAAAAACTCGTAGAATCAACTCTTGAAACAGTTGTTTTTTCGGCGGAACAATCTGTTGCGGAAATCCAAAAGCAAACAAAACGCCGGTCTTTTGTGAAAATCGTTTTGACCGGTGTTTTACTGTTCCTGATTTTTGGTTTCGCTTTTCATCTCGGCGAAGGTTTTGCGCCGGATAAAAATTACTGGCTTCGGATTGCGTCGCCGATTATTGATCGATTGGATATGTATTTGACCGTTATTGACGACGACCCGGAATTACTTCGGCTTCTAGCAGAACGGCGACTTTTTCTGCCAACGTTGCCTGACGGCGCGAAACCAATTAATCCCAATGAATATCGTCCTTCGTCTTCTGTTCGGATACTAGATTCGTTAACGGTTTATCATCCGTCGTTTGCGGAATTAAAGCGTCGGGTAAAACGCATCGAAAATCTCGACAAGTCGCTTTATAATCGTTTCTACAACAACTGTAAAAAGTTTCAGGAACTTTCGTGGGATAAAAAACAAAAACTCAAGGAATTGCATGAGAATATCGAACGGTCGCCGCGCCGTAACGAATTATTTCAAACGCTTCAAAATTATTATAACTGGCGTAAATCGCTTCAATCGTATGAAAAAACAGATTTACGCCGTCCACTTCCGGCTGCCGAGCGGGTTGAACAAATTGCGGCGCTGAAAAGCCGTTTGGACGCAAACCAACCGGAAACTGTTACTGTACCGCTTTTATCCGAAATATATAAATCAAACGCCGATCTCGCCAAAACATTAGACCGTCTTTCTATGCAGGAAAAAGAAATCCTGCTTAATACCACGCCCGCACAAATAATCGGTATCTTATTGAAACAACTCGCTACAGAAGAAACAAAATAATCCGCAGATTACGCCGATTTTCGCAGATTATTTTGAGGAATTCTAAAAATTCGTTTTTTAACCACAACATTTTATGAAAAATCAACATCATTTGTCCCATTAGTCCCTATTAAAAAGGGACTTTAGGGACAATAGAGACTAATGGGACAAATAATCAATTAATTAATTGATTATTTAATTAATTAATTAAGATTTTTTTTGCAAATGATATTTTTAAAAATTCTTATTATTAACACTTTCGGAATCAGTCAAGACCGGTACGTTTCAAAATGCCATAAGTCAGATAGCCAATCACAATAAGCCCCAAAGCGAATAACGAATAAGAAATAGGCCAAGGAATGGGTTGGGTGAACGTTGTGTATTCCGACATGCCAAAAATACTCGCAATCACGTTCAGCGGAAGGAAGACAATCGATAAGACTGTTAATTGTTTCATTAACATGTTCAGGTTGTTACTGACCACCGACGCACGAGCGTCCATCATTCCCGCCATAATCACCGAATAAATTTCCGCTTGTTTAAAACATTGGGTGTTATCGACATTCAGGTCTTCCAGCAACTCGTTGTGTTCCAACGTAAAACCAATCTTGCCGGAATAACCCCGCAATTTGTCAATCAAAACGCCGTTGGTCGAAATCGCACTCAAATAATAGGTGAGACTTTGACTTAATTTGAACAAATGTAACAAATGTTTATTACTCATGGTTGTTTCCAATTTCTTTTCCAATTCATCCACAATCATACTGATTGCCCGAATATGTCCGAGAAATTGTGAAATGGAGCGGGCAATCAGCCGAAGTAATAATTCGTGAAGTCCGCCGGTAATGTTGGAAACATCCTTGCCGCGATCAAAAAACGTAATGTCATCACTCATCACCGCAATAAGACGGTCTTTGAAAAGATAAAGACCCATTGATGAAACGCGGAATAAAAAATCGTCTCCCTCAGAATAATGACGCGGACGCTTGAAAATAATCGCAATATGCGTCGGCTCAAACTCGACACGCGATAACTCGTCCGGGTCAAGCGCACTACTCAACGTGTGTTCGTCAAGATTCAATTCGCCAACAAGATAAAGCCGCTCCGTTTCATTCGGAGCAACAAATACCTGAATTTTTGAATTTTCATCATCCACCGGTTGAAGACGACCATCAATAATATCAAAATTTTTGCGCACTGGATTGAAGGGGGTAATTGATTAACTCTTACTAACTAAGGGGGTAACTTTGACTCTACGTATGACCAAGTAAATTATACTTCTCACCCTTTACAATTCGGTTTTGTAGAGACGAGAGAGGCAATGCATTGCGTCTCTACGTCAATATCCAATGAATTTTATAACAATCAAAAAATAAAAAACGAAATTTCAAATCAAAAGGGTATAAAACGGAGGAAGCCATAAAAACAAAATTTAGTATAACGTTGAATGAAAAAAAATCAACACAAGTTTTGATTTTATCCTTGAAAATTCCCGCAATACCGCTACAATGGAAAAAATAAATGGAAAAAAATAGTCCGCAGATTACTCCGATTTTCGCAGATTATTTTGAGGGAGGTTATTATGAGATAAAAATAATAGTCATTATTCAGCGGAATTGTTCCTATTGATTTTTAACTACGAAATACACAAAAGGACACGAAAATGAGGTTTCTATTTTCTATTTTTTATTTTTCATTGTTTAAAACCTTTCGTGAATATTCGTGTTTTTCGTGGTAAACATAAAAAACCGAACACTTGGATAAAATAATCCGCAGATTTCTCGGCGGTTAATTTTTGTATTTTTAATTCAAAACAATCTTGATAATCATGAACGAAAACGAATTACAATCTGTTCCGGTACCAACAACAGTTCCGGTTCCGGGAAAGGTTCCGGTTCCAAGACAAACTCCTGTTTCGGAAACCGTTCCGGTTTCGCAGGAAAACTCTTCCGATTCAACAAAATTTGCTATCGGTATTGGGATTATTTGTCTTCTGTTGATTTTAGTATTACTTTTATTGTTATTACGGAACGCAGCTATGTCGCAGCAGGAAAACACGTCCGTTCAGCAAACGGCAGGCGAAACAACAACCGAGAATACCGATACCGGATTCGACAATCAAGGTCAGGAAACAAATCAAAACAGTACAGAAAATAATAACAGTCAGCAGTCAACAGAAACAGCAACATCAACAGAAGGACAAAATCAAGAACAAGCACAAAACAATGCAGAAACAAACGATTCCGATACAAAAATACAGGATGATGGTCATAAAAAATCCGCTGCAGCAAAACAATCTGAAGAAAAACCGCAAATCGAATCGTCTGAAAACATTACGCAATCAGAAAAAACAACCGATGTTTCAACACAAAACAACGCCAATACTCCGTCATTTCAACCCCATTTGGAAAAACATTCGGAAAATGACGCCAACGGCTATTCGGACGGTTTTCATCAAGGCGACGCCACTGTTAACATTTTTAACACAACAGGAAAAGGTACACGATTTGTTTTTGTATTTGATCATTCCGGCAGTATGGCAGGCAATCCGCTTGAAGCGGCGAAACGAGAATTAACACAATGTCTTACTTCATTAAGAGACCATCATCGATTTAATATTATTTTTTATGATGATCAACAACTCATTTGGAAACCGGGTGATAAATTGATTTCCGCAGTGAAAAAAAATAAAAAAGACGCGGAACAATTTATTGCGGACGTCAATCCCGGGGGGGGAACCGAACCGTTACCGCCGCTCTTAATGGCAATTGATTACAAGCCGGAGATCATTTTTTTTCTGACAGACGGGGATGCGACAGACAGGGAATTTCAGCCAAATGGGGAATTGGCGCTTCATTTCGATAATATTTGTAAACAATGTAAGAAAATACGTATCAATGTCATCCAATTCGGTTCAAACGGACGCCAATCGGCTCTTTTACAAAAATTAGCCCGAAGAACTCGCGGAGATTACGAATATATTGATGTAAAAAAATTTGACGCACTATAATTTTTTTTGCACAACTATCCGGCGGCGATGCGCTCCACCGCCGGTTATGCACTCTCGTCCCTGCGGGACAGGAACACAACCAACGTTGTCTGAAAGGCAAGATTTTAAGTTTTTAACTATTAAGATTAACGATTAACGAATACCCTCAAAATCCTGCCTTTCAGGAAAAATAAAAATAGACTGAATTGTTACTAATTTTTAGCGATTCCCATGATATTAGTGTCAACATGCCCTAGAAACGTTAGGGATTGTTTTCCGTAACATTCAAATGATTTGCCCATTTTTTCCATCGAGCGGTTTTTTGTTTTGTGATGGAAGTTTCTTTGGAATACGATTGACCGAAATCAAGAATTTCAATGTCTTCTCCGGCTAATTTGGGCAGTCCGATTAATGCCGCCTGACGTACACTACTGTTGCGGTCATCAAGAAAATAAATCAAAATCGGCACAAAAATAGGATCGCCAAGTTCCGACGTCTTTTGAACAACCTCAACTCTAATTCGAGCGTCGGACGAAAGAGCCAAACGTCGAAACGTTTCTTCGCCGGAAGGATCGCCTAGCCGATGTAACGCCATTGCTGTTTCAAGTTGAAGCCGGACGTCGCCTTGCAGTAATTTTGTTTCCAGTCTTTCAATAATTTCCGCACGTTCCT
Source organism: Planctomycetaceae bacterium (assembly GCA_031259095.1). Lineage (GTDB taxonomy): Bacteria > Planctomycetota > Planctomycetia > Pirellulales > Thermoguttaceae > WRKP01. The sequence goes on from JAIRLW010000551.1 coordinate 5,443, forward strand.
TTTCGCAATCGTTACGGTCAGATTTTTCGAAAATGGCAAGAATCGCGTTAAGGGCGTTTTGGAATACATGACGGTCGGGATCGTACAATAATTCAATCAGTTTCGGTAAATCATGGTTATTACCGGATTCCTGAAAAATCTCACACGCTAAACATCGAAGTTTCAACGATTCAGATCGGAGCAATGTTGTTGCCAATTGTTTTGCTAATTCCGAATCGGTTTTTCTAATCGTTTCGAGAAGTGAGGCAAGAACGGAGGAATCGGTTTGACGGCGGGCTTGATCGGCAATTCGCCGAAGAGTTAATTTGTCCATATTGCGAACAGAAAACCATCGGACAAGTTCTGAAGCGGCGTTACGTTGCTCGTTGAGGTCGTTAGATTTAAGTTGCACAATCCATTCAAAAACCGGATTCGTTTCGGCTAAAACAGAATCGAGTGATTCGGGAATTTTACGCCGTTCAAATTCGTACAGATAATTCAACGCCGGCAACAACTGATCTCCAAAACTCGCCAATCTGTTATAAATTTCTTGACGCTCTTCCGGTAAACGGTTTGCCGTTTGCCAATCGTTCAGGCAATACCGGATTTCGTTAAGAATCAACTCATTCGGCGGAGTCTGTTTTGATTGAGAAAAATCGTTACTTTGCGGATTTTGGGAACGTAATTCGGCAGAACCAACCACTTCGTGAAAACGGCGAACTAACTTTTCGTATTGCTCTGTCTGATTTTTCGGCAAGTCCAACGGATTCAATTCTTTAACCGCAATTCCATGTTTTGCGAGAATATCAAGAGCCTGCTGACGAGTTGAGGCGTGTTGACTTTTCGCAGCGTCCAGTAGAAGACGACCGCTTTCTTCAAGAGACCAATCCGTCAACGCATTTAATGTTGCCTGTCGGACTTTTTCGTAATAATCGTTTATCATTCGTCTTGCCAACGTCGCCGTTTGCGGAGAACATCGGTTGGCAAACGCTTTCACCGCTTCAAACCGAACATTGAAGTCCGAATCATTGACCATTGGAAGCACGTCTTCAAAACACCCCAATTTTCGTAGCGATTCTACTGCTTTTGCCCGATTTGTTGCAACGGAATCGTTAAGTTTTTGTTTCATTATCGGAATGGCTTCCTGACAACCTGCTTCCGCTAACGCGGTCATTGCGGCATGGCGTACCATCATTTCGCCGTTCAAATCACGTTGGAGCAACGCCCAGATTTCAGGTTCTTTCCAAAGTCCCAATGTTCGGATCATTTCTGTACGGATTATCGGATTGGTTTCGCGCCGGACGTATTCGAGATAGGCTTCCGGTAACCGAAATTCCCAACCGCCGAGCGTTGTTCCGTTTCGTTTTTTCGGAGGAGAATGCTGCCGCCACAGTTTAGCGGTTTGGCTTCGTGTTTCGAAATTTCGTGCGGCGAGCGGTTCCAGAAAACACGGATGTTCCCAAGGTTCCAGCCGTTCCGCCAACGCCGTGAGCAATTCCAACCACAGCGCCGGAATTCCCGGTTCAATATTTCGGACGGAAAGACCGGTTTGTTCGTTTTTTGTTTCAATTTCACGTTCTTTGAATTGTTCCAACAATGGAATCAGAACATCGGGCGATACGGTTGGCAATCGTCCCAATGTTTCGGCGGCGGCGCAACGTAATTCGTTTTTCAACGATTTATTGTTGACAATTTCAATCAATTCCTTTTCCGCAACAGGATCACCGTCCCGACCCATTAAAATCACCGCGTTTGCACGTAGAACACGGTAAGCGGTTCCCTGATATTTTTTATCGTGCAAAAATATTTCAGGAGTGCCGCGAAGTTCGGACGGAATGCGAAGCAGTTGTTCCATTTCCCGATGAAACCAACGCCACGTCGATGGTAAACCGGAAGAATAATCGTAATTGAAATTTTTCTGCTTTTGAATTTCCTTATTGGACATATTCAATTGATTGATTTCTTGCTGACGCTTTCGATCTGCCGCGTTTTGATTCGGAAACGGGTCTTGCATTCCGTTTTCTTTCCAATAATCCAATACAATATTTTTCGTCCAAATATCTTTGGCGAGAATCCGTTCCTGCTCTTCATCGCTAACCATTTCCACTTCCGACTCCGTTTCAGTAATCAATTCCATTTCCGTTTCTGAATCTGTTTCGGAAATCAATTCTGTTTCCGCAACTGTTTCCGTTTCGGCAATTGGTTTTGTTTCCGTAACTGATTCTATTTCATCCGATAACAGGGATTCGGAAGAATCTAACGGTTGCTGTTTATTTTTCGTAACTATCTGAGAAGACGAAACCGTTTGAGCAAGATGTTCCACAAACGGATCACGCGGTGATTCATTGGAAACAGCCGCTAAAAACGAATCTATAACTGTTTCGGTTTTGCCGGATGTTTCCGCTGAAGGAGAAAAAACCGTTGCTTCCTGTAGAGGTAAACGTTCCATCGGCACGGTCAATGAGCAACCGGTAAAAATTAAACCGGCGCAAATTAACAACATCTCTGTTATCAGAACAATAAATTTTTTCACGACATCCATTTCGCTAAATAGTCCGAATCAAATAGTTTTTATCGGAACACAAAAAAGTTAAGCATTGACCGAAATCAATTTCAATCGACATTAAGTAACGCCTATCGTAACCGTCTATTTTAATACAACAAAATAGACCATGAGTTGTTAAAATTCTCTTGGTTTGAAGTTTTTTGGAACGTCAAATTTCATGGTATCGCCGGATTGGACAAGCACGTAGAAACCCGCGTTGACGGCAACCGTCTTAATTTTTTCAGGGAAAACTGCGCCGGCAATCGCGCCGATGATTATTTTGGGCGGTTCATTGAATTCTTGACGGTTTTGTTTTAGTTTTTCGATTCGGTCGATGTGATTTTTGACATCTTCTTCGTCAGGTTTTGCCTTTATTTCAACAACCGCAATTGTGGTCGTGTTTTCGAGATAGGCGTCGATTTCAGCAATGAGTTGATTCTGGCGATTGATCACTTTGAAATTTCCTTCAAATTCTTTATGAAAGTGATAACCGAGTTCATTGAAACAGGCAACGACGGCAGGAAAAACCATGTGTTCTGTCACTTCGCCAAAACGATTGCCCAACTTGCCCATTTGTTTGGAAAGTTCTTTGAAAGATTTTTCAGTTTCTTTATGTTGTTCGGAAATTTCTTGTATTGCTTTGTTGGTGTCTTTTACGAAGTCTTGAATCGTTTGTTGAGTTGTTTGGTGTGCTTCGCGGATGGATTGCATGACCTGTTCATAGGTCAAGGAGATTGTTGGTGTTGACATCGTTTTTGATTTTGGTTAAAGGTTTTTGTGTTTAGGTAACTTCTAAAAACTTCGACTGAAATCGACTGAAATCAATTTCAGTCGATTTCTGTCGAAGTTGGTCGATCAAAAAACGAGTTTTTAGAAGTTACCTTTATTGCTTTGAACACAGAAATCACGGAAAGACTGAGATTGTTTTGTTTGGAAAATTAGGTTGAAAATGAGGTTTTAAAAAATGAGTTCGAATCCTTGTGAAAATTCCACTAAATAATGACCATATAATCCGAAATAATCCGTAATTTTCAAACTCCGCTTCCGGCAATAATCGCACTGAGTTCGTCGCTCATTTTTTGAAGCGCATCACGAATGGCAGTGAAATTCACTTTGAGTTGTTGCTCTTTTGGTTTTGTTGTTGTTCTACCGCTGGAGCCGGAATACGGTTCACTCATTGAATCCGTCATGCCGGAGGTTAAACGTTGTCTTGTTATTTCTTCCGGCAGCCCTTCATCAAGAACTTTGAAGAGCGGCGTAATTAATTTGACGACAGAGTTTATTTTTGCCGCAACCGGATCATCACCGGGAAGCATTGGAAGAATTCCGGCGATGGCAGTTCCGGTCAGGCGTGCGCCGCGCATTCCATGCGTTACATTGAGAATGTTCGATTTGACACTCTGCACCGCACCGGTCACTTCAAGTTGTTGTTCCGGAGTGAGCATAGCAAACTCCGGTTCCAAAGCAGTTGATGAAATACCGGTTATATCCACCGAAGGGATTCCTCCTTTGGCAACCAACGCTTTATTCCGAAGTTGTGTCACCATTTGGAGTTGTGAATCTGCGGTCGCTTTCATTAGCGTAATCAACGACGTTCCGAGTTGTTGATACTGCTGATTATTCAGCGTCGTATCGGAATCGGCAAAATTCAGTTCGCCGAATATTTTTGCCGCATAGGTTCGCATTTCGATTGTTTCCTCATTATTTTCGATCACTTCCGACAAGACTTTGATTACTTGCCCATTGGTTCCGACAGATTTCAACGCTCCTAGTCCGTCCAAAGCGTGAGAACGAAACCAATCGGTCATTTCCTGATCTTCTTTATTTCCATCCTGTTTCGGTTTGCCTGATTGAATGATTTCGATGAACAGGTTGGGAATGGTCGTATTTTTCAAGCCTTCATCAGTGATTCCGATTTCGGCAAACCGAACAATTCCAATGAGTGCGCCGAGTTGAATGAATTTCGGATTTTCTGTTTTCTGATATTCCCCGAGAAGATAGGGCAATGCCTGAACATAAGGAGTCGGCGGATTTCCGCGGCTAGCGGGTTCACGTTGCGTCAATTGCCCGATGGCGAGAATGGCATTATAACGTGAAGACGGAGTGGCGTTGTTATCTGCCGCGATTTTTTTAAGGGAATCGAACGATTTAGCGAGTAAATATTCCCGTGCATTTCCGGCGGCGTCGCGCAAGTCTTGAGACAAAAATTCTCTGACGAATTGCTGAACCTGACCGGTATTTTCAGGACGAGTCCATCGCGCAAAGTAATATTTATCGAAAAAAGTGTCCAAACCGGCACGGTCGGCATCAACACTGCCCGACTTGAACGCGGTGAAAATCGCGGTTTTCCGTCCTGCTTGTGTTTCGTCAACTTCCCAACCGGTTGCCAACGCCATTTGTGCCGACGCGATCCCCGAAAAAACAAGTTGAACCAAAACCACAACGAAAAACAACATAACCAATTTTATCTGAAAACGAACCCTGTAAAACATCGTTAAATTCCTTTCGATTCAAAATAACCATGAAAGTTGTCCTAAAAAACAGAATAACATAATAGGATACAAATTTTATAAATACTTTGTCAAGAGAATACCTGAAATTTTTCGGATTATTTTGGAATTTTTGGGGTAGTGATTTTAAGGTAGGCGACCTTTAGGTGGGCAACCTTTCGCCGAAAGGT
>JAIRLW010000592.1 GCA_031259095.1 Planctomycetaceae bacterium
GCTTATGAACCTCCTTTTGAGAACAATAACCGCTTTTCATCGCGTATTTTTGGTCTTCGGACTACCGTTTTTGTCTTTCGGACTACTGTCTTCTGCTTTCAGACTACCGTCTTTCGCCCGCCGGACTCAAGTCTTTTACCGCCGGACAAATGTTTATTTCTGGTAATATATCAGTGGAATTTTTATTTTTTGATCAAGTTCATGATATTTTTCCTACGCCCTGAAAGGGCAATCTAAGCCAGCCCTACCCAACGGGTAAGGGTTAGTCCCCACAACAGTTTCGCCCTGAAAGGGCAACATAACCGTTTGATTCACAAGATATATTGCCCTTTCAGGGCGAATACTTTTGTAACCTCAAATAATAATTCCGCTGATAGATTACAAAATAGATATTATTTTTTTGCAACATTTTCTTTATTTTGTAATTTTTTCGGGACGATTTTGCTTCGAACTTCGTCGAAGGACAACGCCGGACGGTAATCCGGTTCGTTACGGAATTTAACGTGTAATCGTCCCCAGTAAGACGGATGGAATTGACAATTCACATCAAGCCAGTTTGTTACTGTTAATTTTTCCGCTTCGGAAAGTTTTAAGTCCGCCAGTTCCGCATGAGCCGTAACCAGATCATCAGTGTAACGGTTAACTGCGGGATTGTTCAGTGTTGTCTGTTTCCGATTACAAATCAATGCCGCTAACGGACTTGATAACGCTCCGGTTTGGTACGGCGGAATATATTCAATTCCATTCATCGCGGCATCTTCATCACGATGCTTGCGGTTGCCAAGTAATTGCCGTTCTGATTTTGCAAGCCGGATAAGCGAATGGTACGACACACTGAACGTTTCTTGCGGTTCACCGCGAAGATCAAGTCCTGCTTTTGTTTCGTCGGCGCCGTGGCATGTTACGCAATGTTTATCGAGAATCGGTTGAATTTGCCGGTCATAATCAAACACAATTCGTGCTTCCGTTTGCGTCGGCTGAGGAGCAGGAACCGACGCTTCGCGTAACATTCCTTTGGGAATAGAAGCGGTTTGCGTCGGCGTCATATCCGGTGTTTCGTGACAACCAACACAACTTCGCGTTTCGCCGGAATTGTAATTCACATAAGTCCGTTCCGTTTGAATCGCACAAAAATTCTTGTCAAGAGCCTGAAAATAAATTGCCTTTCCCGCCGGAACAAGAAAATGCGCGCTGCCGTCTTCTTCAACCGGAACAATTCCATGTTGAACTTTTGCACTTAACATTCCGTTACCCAAAGCACTGTGGGCATGAGTTGTTCCGGCGTGGTCGTCGCCGTAATTCTTTCGCGCCGTCCAAGGACGCGGTAATTGTTCAAGAATCCGAATGTATTTCACGTCGCCGCGTTTGACATTTTCCATACCGACATAAATATCGGTTACAATACAACGTGCAAGCCCTTGAGCGGCAAGTTTTGCGTCCGTCGGCATACCGGAAATCTGTTGCGCCGGCTTGTTACGCGGAACAACCGGATACGGCTGCCAAAGCGACACGGTTGGGTCTTTGATCAATATTGTTTCACGCCCCGAAGCGTCAAGCATCGCAAGATCATAACCTGCCGGCTCCGACCATTCAGGACCTTTCGGTTTATGCGCAACAAGAAAAAGTTCGGAAGAAAGCGGATACGGATTGCGGAATAAACGCCCCGGTTTACCGGTTGATTCGTGAACCCAATTGCCTTTTTCGTTTTTGAAATGAAAACCGTTATGATGAAACGCCGCCGTATCGTCCGTAATATAACGCATCGCGTCAATACTCCGAATATTTTTCGTTGTGTCCACCAGAATCACTGTTCCAACCGCATTATTGGGACAACAATGAGACGCTCCAAGCATGACAATTTTATTCGGTTCATTGGGAACTGCCCGCGCCTGAATCATTGTTTCGGGAAACGAAATAGAGTTACCATAAACTTCGGCGGAACCGGAACCGTCGGGATTCATACTCCAAAGCGATTTAGCGTTACCGGCTGATTTATCAACATATTCCCAACGATGATACAAAATTCGTCCATCGGAAAGAATCGTTGGAGTTGCTTCACTGAGCGCGCTGTGCGTCAACGGTTTCATACCGGAACCGTCCGCGTTCATTCTGTATAAATTTTTAACCGTAAAACTATCGCCGGCATCGCAAAGTACGCCGAATTGACAACGGGTTGTCGCAAAAACAATGCCGCCGTCCGGCAAATAACACGGTTCCATGTCGTCCGTTCCGTGATGATAACCGCGCCGATATTTTTGAACGATTTCCGCTTCATTCGGTTCAGGAAACGTTAATTGCCGTAAGCCCGAACCGTCAATTCCGACTTCGTAAATCCGATAACCGTCATTAGGACCTTTTTTGAAATCAAAAAGAATTTTTTTCGCGTCAAACGATAAATCGAACCAACCGACCACGCCGTTTTGCGTTAATTCAGGAACAATTTCGCGGACATTACCGGTTTTCAAATTCAAAACGCAAAGACCGCCGCCGGGCATCCAACGGCTATTAACATATTCCGTGTAAATATGATTACCGGTGTACGTTAATCGGCGGATAAATAAAATCTCTTCGATTCCGCGTTCCAGTAATTTTTGTGCGGTATCGGCGTGAAATTGCAGAGCAACTTCGGCAATTGCCGGAACTTTGGGAATCGGCGGCGCAGCCGGAGTTTTGGGATAATTTTTCGTGTATTCTTTAGCGTCGGGAAAAGGAACCGGAGTGTTACGAATTTGAAACGTAACCGTTCCGCGACCGGAACCGCTGTCAAGACCAACTTTAGTTTCCAACCGTTTATATTTTCCGTCAAGTTTAAATTGAATAATCGACGGAGCATGCGCCCAAAATCCAAACTTAAACGCTTCGCCAGCAATCGACAACGGTTTTCCTTGATGATTTTGATCAACAAATAATTTTCCCCAACCTGTTTGAACCGCAACCGGTTTTAATTCGGTTAATCGAAACGAATTACCGTTGTTATCGTACAACATTGGTTCTGCCCAGATTGCCTGATCGCTATCGTAGGAATCGCCGCCGTAACCGGCAACCAGATAAAGATTATCGGCTCCGTTCAAATCAACCCGAAGCGTTTGTGCTTTCGTTTCGGGAACGATTAACTTTGTTTCGACCGTTTTAAATTCTTCGGCAATAATCGTGTTAAAACCGAGAATCGCAAAAATGAGCGTTGCTAAAATGCGTTGCATCGATAACCTCCATAAAATTGAAAACCTTATAAAATCGTTAATTTCGACGCCTTGCCGAAATTAAACAATATGCTATCCTATCGTTTATTGCATTTTGGGTCAAGACCGTGAAAAAATGGCGTGATTCTTTAAATCGTTTTGATTCAATTATTTGTTGAGCGAAATTGGCATATTTGATATTAGGTAAAATGGATAAAAATATTCCCAATATTCCCTTAAAAATTGGGATGCTTCACTTGAAACTGTTGGTTCTTGTACAAAGTCAATTTCCAATTCCACGTTCCGCAGGGACAACATCGTGAATAACTTGCGCTACACCATCGGCAGTAATTCATGGCGCCGCCGCTGACTGGTTAGAAATTTATTTAAGGAAACTTCTAAAAACTTCGGCTGAAATCGACCAAAATCGATTTTAGTCGAATTGGGTTGATTTCGGTCGATCAAAAAACAAGTTTTTAGAAGTTGCTTTTACTATTGTTTTACTAAAATGATGAAACACAATATTATATTAATTATTCTTTTATTTACGGTATTTTTTATTGGATTTCTAAGCGGTTCATTTTGGCAGGCATTGCTTCAAAGCCGGTTACAAGTTTCTGCCGAACTTCCGGCTGCTTCTTCTGCCGAGACAAAAAATAAAAATATTGGTACTGAAAACATCGACCCAGTAACCCCGTCTCAATTAACAGAAGAAGAACAAACGACGCAAGCCTTAACCGATCCTGATTTTAAACGGGTTCACGATTTTCTAATCCGAGAATCACCGATGCAAATGAATCTGGAAAGTCAAAAATAAATAAAAATTGTCGGTCTCTCTTGAAATCATCGGCGCAGATTATTCCAAGATTATGTTGTTTCTAACTCATTTTTTCCAACTTTTTTGTCCATCGATGGATAATAAGGAGCGGAATGATACCGAAAACGCCAAAACTACAGTCCACGAGTTGCCAACCGAGTGGGATATGACGAATTTCGCCGCAAATGAAGGCAAGCGGCAAAATCAAAACACACGCAATCATACCGAAATGAATTGTCCAAATATTGCGGACGGGATTGTAGAGAGGTCCGAGAAACGAAATGGCAATGACGATATGAGCAAACGCCAGCCAGTCGGCGCCATAAGCATAAAAAGGATAATGGACGGCGTTGTACTCAATTCCTTCACGGACAAATTGCAGCCATGCCGCAAGACCAGGAATATGTTCACCGAAAAACGGTTCACTGCCAAACCATTGACAGAGAATATTCAATTCCCAACGCAACGGAAATGCAGTGATTCCACTTATCAGCAATGCAATGATGAAAAACAAAATCAAACATCGAATACGAAACAATAATTTTTTCTTGTCGGTCGGCATGTCAGGTTCCTATCGGCAACTTCTAAAAATTTTAACTACGAAAGACACGAAGGAACACGAAAATGATGTTTCTATTTTTTATTTTTTATTTTTTATTTTTTATTTTTTATTTTTTATTTTTTATTTTTTATTTTTTATTTTTTAT
>JAIRLW010000425.1 GCA_031259095.1 Planctomycetaceae bacterium
CGTTATCAAAACCTGCGCTGGTCAACATAATTTGTCCCGTGGTGGCTTCGCTGCCGACGACTGCCTGAACGCCGGTTGCGTCGGAGACTTGATTGATGGCGTTGGCAATATCGGTTACGGTTGCACCAGCTTCAAACCGGAACGCATTATTGCCGAGATTGCCGATCACTTCCATGACCACTTCCGAACTGATTCCCGCTTTATCGTAAAACAGTTGAGCGTGTTCGGCGTTTTGGAGAACATCAACGGATACGTCAACTTGTTTTTGTGTTCCGAAATTTGCTTCGTGGATATTCAGATCGCGCACGGCAATATTGCTTAGTCCTTGCGTTTGAAAACCCATTGAACCGTCAAGTAATAGTTGTCCTTGATAATTTGTTGTTTTGGCGATTCGGTCGATGGAATCGAGCGAGGCGTCCACTTGCAATTGATTGGCCGCGATTTGTTCGGCGGTCATCGCGCCGGTGTTGGCGGCTTCATTGATGAGACCGCGAATATCATTGAGTAAACTGCTAACTTGACCGAGTGCGCTGTCGGCAATAGCAATAACACTGTTTGCGCGTTGAGCGTTACTGATGGCTTTTGTTGTTGCCGTCATATCGCTTTTAAGTAACTCACTTGCAATCAATCCTGCCGGATCGTCCTTACCGGAGTTGATCCGAAGCCCTGTACTGAGACGGGTCAAAATATTGCTGAGATCAGCCATATTCCGGTTGATTTGATTTTGAGAAACAAGTGATTGAACATTAGATGCAACGTAAAGTCCTGTCATGGAAATAACATTCCTTCTTTTACACCGTTCATAGCAGGAAATGTTTCAACACAGAGCGTTTCGGCAATCTCCTTGGAATCGAGACCGGCGATTTTCCGTTTACAACATCCCTGCTGAGCGGTACTACTTGGATTCAAACAACACTTCCGACAGTAACAACCACAAGGCAACGTTACTGTTTTTGCTTCGGGACTTGCCTTCCCGTTACAAAACCGGCAAGGCAACGATTCAAGAAACCGGTTACGAAAACTCCGTTTCGTTTCGCGGTTCAAAAACCCGACTGATCCCTGCCGAGGTACAACACTTTTCCTAAGTGTCTTGTTATCACACTATCGACAGGTTCATGTATTGCCTTTAGAAAGCATGGAGACTTAGGATAGTTTCGGTTATGCCGTTTCTGCTAGAAAATCAACCTGTATTGACAATAAGCATTGTAAGTAGTTGATAGTGGATAGTGGATAGTTGATAGTGGATAGTCTTGAAGATTATTTGTCCCATTAGTCTCTATTGTCCCTAATGTCCCTAAAAAAAAGAGAAGATAGTTAAAAAAAAATAGTGGAAAGTCGCTTGCGTTACTTTCCACTATCCAACTTTCCACTATCAACTATCAAGAAATTATTGAGAAATAATATCGGTGATTCCGCTACCGAAACTGACGGTTGCGGGATCGATATTTACGGGCAAGCCTTTATTTTTACGCGCTTCGATTTTTTTTTCCAATGGAGCGGTATATTTTTGTATTTTTTGCGGTATGGGATTCGGAATTGGCGTTTGCCCTAGCGGTTCGGAGTTCTGAATTCCATGTTTTTCCCGTGTGATGGCGTCGTAGATTTCCTGCCGATGGACAGTAACATCGGGCGGAGCCTGAATTCCAATCCGAACACGGTCGCCGCGAATATCGACAATGGTTATCACAACATTATCGCCAATATAAATACTTTCATCTCGGTACCTTGAAAGAACCAACATAATTTATTCTCCTTAAATCTATTCGCTATCCTATTTATTTGACTAATCGATTGAAAAATCATTTTTTGATAACATCTTTTATTACGTAAAACCGTAAACTGTTATCATTAAAAAAATTACATTTTAGAATATAATTTTAAAAAAGTTCTGAATGGTTATATTTTCGTCATCTCCGGTCAATAGATTGAGTTAAATACGCAAAAAAGATAAAATAGAAAATATGGGCATTATTATCAGAAATACCTTTACAAACCTCAAGAATTTCCGAAATGGAATTTTTGGACTATTTTCTGAGTGAACAGTTACAACGCTCTACTTTTCACTATCCGCTTGCCACTATCAACTCTCCACTTTTCTCCATTTTTTCTCATCCTTCTTCTTGACGGTTTAAGACTTCGGATTCGACATTGCCGTCTTTAAGCCAGATAACACGGCGGGCGCGACTGCCGACATTGGACTCATGCGTTACGAGAATAATGGTACGTCCTTCTTCGTTGAGACGATCTAAGAGTTGTAGAATTTCTTCTGTGGTAACCGAATCGAGATTACCGGTTGGTTCGTCGGCAAGAATAAAATAGGGATCGTTTACTAAACTTCGGGCAATCGCAACTCGTTGTTGTTGTCCGCCGGAAAGTTGGGTTGGGCGATGTCCCAACCGATCCGCCAGTCCAACCATTCCCGCCAGTTCAACACAACGTTTCCGCGACTTCCATGTAACTTGTCCCTGATAAAAAAGCGGTACTTCAATATTTTCTAAAACAGTTAGTTGTTGAATCAGGTTATACGACTGAAATACAAATCCAATGCGCGAGGCGCGAATATTGGAAAGCCGATGATCATTTAATGTTGTAACATCATCATCGCCGAGCCAGATTTTTCCGCTTGTTGGTCGGTCGAGACAACCGAGTAGATTAAGCATGGTACTTTTTCCAGAGCCGGACGCGCCCATAATCGCAACATAATCACCTTCCGGCGCTTCCATATTAACTCCGCGCAATGCCCGAACGGTTTCACCTTTAAGCACATACTCTTTCGTCACCTCCAATAATTTTGCGGCTAATTTCATATTAGTTAATAGTTACGAGTTAATAGTTAAGAATGAATAACTGTAATATATCAGCGGAACAATTATTTTATAACTATTCAGTGGAATGTTCGACGATTCCTTAGTCGATTCCCGATGACATCAATTTTGTATTATTACAATAAATTGTTACCTAACAATTTGTTTCCAAAAGAACAATACATTCGGCGGAAATTGCTTCTTCACGACCAATCATGCCGACTTTTTCACCAGTTTTGGCTTTAACATTAACCTGATTCGGCGCAATTTCAAGAATTTGGGCGATTTTATTTTTGATTGATTCTTTGTGCGGTGAAATTTTCGGTTGTTCGGCAAAAATAATCGTATCAAAATTAACGATGCGCCAGCCTTGCGATCTGACCGTGTTCCAAACGATTTGTAACATTTCCGATGAATCGCGGTTACGGTTAACAGAATCGGTATCGGGAAAAAATTCGCCAATATCGCCAAGTCCGGCGGCGCCTAATAACGCATCAATAATCGCGTGAAATAATACATCCGCATCGCTGTGACCAAGTAACCGCCGCGAATGTTCAATGTGAACACCACCAAGAAGAATCGATGAACCTTCCGTTAATTGATGAGTGTCATGTCCCAATCCAATTCTAAACATGTACTTATTCATCCTATTTGATAAGAGTAAAAATATTGGAGTTGTGGTTTCCCGAATCGGTAACACCTTCGAATATTACTTGTGAACTGCCGACGGTTATGATGGATAATCTGTACGTTTCGACATTCGTTTTTAACACAATACGGCTCAAAATTGTATGTAATATTCGATCTGGTTTTACGTTGCGAAAAAACATTACGTCTGCAAGCGTTTTAATAGTGTTTCCGCCGTTTCGTCCGCCGTCTTCGATACGATAAAAATTGAAGTTATTCGGATCAGGTTTGTTTAGTCGCCACGAATGAGAGTGTCCGCTCACCGAAAAATCAATGTTAAATGTGTTTGCTTTGTTTTTGAATCGCTGTTTCAAATTAGCATGAGTCTCATCATGTGTGGTGGTGAAGTTGGGATCATGCATCAGTACGATATTGTTTACAGAAATGTCCGGCGCCGGCAAATTCTCAAACCATTCGACCTGCTCGGCAAAATAAGGCGCCATATCATAAAAACCGTCGTGTTCCCATTGATCGGTGTCTTCACTCTCAGCCGTGTCGAATATCGTAAAAAGATTGTTGCCGCGCCGTACTTGATAATACATCGTTGTCAATCCTATTTTGCGTCCTAAATCTTCAATCTTTTCGTTACTGCGTACCTCATGATTGCCGCGCACAAAAATAGCCGGAATTTCACCTTTCGTCAATTTGAACGCACCGCATAGAAAATATTTGATAACCTGCTGTTCGTTGACATAAAAATCCGCATAATCGCCGTTAAAAATCACAAGATCGATGTTCTGTTCTAAATGACTCGTTACAGAATCCAACAATGAAAGTCGATTATGCCAGTCGGATGCGGCAATGATTTTCGGTTCGGCAACATTGGTTGTATTTTTTAGCGTATAAGTTTTCGTACTGATCGTTTTACCCAATTTACCGCCGTAAGCAAGACGCTCAATAACGTATGTGGCATGAGCGGTGTATTGGTTTCCGTCCAATTCGGAACGCGGAATTTTCACTGCGTGTAGTTTGCCGATGGTTTTGTAACCCGAATCGTTGGCATAGACTGTTTTTAACTGACCATTACTGGTATAAGTAACATAAGCCTGAGCGTCGGCGTTTGTTGCGAATACGACGGAATATTTATCCGTTCCAACGTCAAAAACAATAGGTTGCGCATCGAATCTAAAAACAAACGGCGGAATTTTTATCATTGTTGTTATACTCAATGCTCCCACAAAAATCACCGTTAAAATCACGGCGATTATATTGCGGGTTTTTGCCGAAAGTTTAAGATTTGGAAAACCGAGCAACAAAAATGGTACGCCGAATAACGCTGCGATAAACGGTAACATTTCACCGATAATGATACAACTTGTTTCGATGAACGCCTCCGTCGAAATAATATAATTTAACACCCAGAAGAAAAGCGATAACAAAAAGGATAGGCACGAAACAATAATGATCATGACGGAGACTCGCTTTTTTGCAAACACAGCCGCCGCAACGCCGATATTATAGAGTGCATTGATTATCATCACATAAAAAAGAATTTCCGAAAAACCTTTAAACGTTTCGTGGTCGATAAAGACGTAACCGATTCGGAAACTATAGTTGACAATCGCAGCGCAGACAGCAATCAACGCAGCCGAAACCGCGAGAAACTCGCCGATAATACGAAACGATTTTATTTTACAGTTTGTTTTATTGCAGTTCGTTTTATTTTTGTTGTTCATAATAAATAAATCTTTTAGTGCGGGCGGGATATGCCCACACTCCTAAAAAGACCACTTTGTTACCGCTTAAAATATATTTGTAATTATTCAGCGGAATATTTGTAACTATACCGTTTTCACTTTAAAAACCGGTTTTTGAAATGTAAAAACACCTTAAATTGCGGAGTTAAACGAAAATATAAAACCGGTTTTTAAAGTGAAAACGGTATCGTCGATTT
Source organism: Planctomycetaceae bacterium (assembly GCA_031259095.1). Taxonomy (GTDB): domain Bacteria; phylum Planctomycetota; class Planctomycetia; order Pirellulales; family Thermoguttaceae; genus WRKP01. The sequence continues at coordinate 5,386 of JAIRLW010000425.1, forward strand.
CGGTCGATCAAAAAACAAGTTTTTAGAAGTTGCCAATTGGTTTATTTTTTACCGAACAATTCCGCAAGACGCTTTTGGAGTTTCGTACCGCGAATTTCGGTTTCGAGAATTTTGCCGTCTTTATCAATGAGGAACATTGTCGGAACTCCTTGAATACCGTATATTTTTCCTTGCGGCGGTTGGTTTGCTTTTTCGGTCAACTCTTCCGAAACAATTAACCAAGGTAATTTTTCCTCTTCAACCGCATGTTTTGTATCGGCGAGTTTGTCCCAGACATAAACCGAAACAATTTCAAAACCTTTATCGTGATATTGTTCGTAAGCCTTGAGCATACCGGGGATTTCGCCTTTGCATGGTCCACACCACGACGCGGTGAATTTGACCAAAACATATTTTCCGCGTAATGCGTTCCAGTTGAAATCTTTATTGTCGAGTGTTTTTCCGTACAATTTCATATCCGAACCCACGCAACGTTGGGCATATCCTTCCAAGCGTTGAATAGTTTCTTTTTTCTTTTCGTCTGAAATCGTACACTCTGAAGATTGGACAAACGCAATTAATTCTTGGATAGTTTTTGAAACTATTTTAGGATCATTTTTCGACAACGTTTCCGATTCGGCGAATTGTACGGCGAGTAGGAGCGGTTCAATTGGTTCAAACGGGATTGGTTGTTTGTTGACCCATTTCTGGAGATTTTTTTTGAGTTGTTCAAATTTTTCCAGCGTCAACTCGTCATAAAGTTGGCGTAATCCGTTAGCAAATTCCAGAAAACGTTCACCGTTCACGAGCAGCGGGAATTTTCCTTCTTTTTCCAGTTCACCGATCAAGGTATTCAATTCTTCTTGATATTTTGATTTTTGTTTCGGCGAAGTCTGTAGATCTTTTTGGATTAACGCTTTTAGACCGTCAATTTTAAATTGATAACCTTTTTCCTGTTCATCATCATTTTTTGCGATTTTAAGAACTTTTTCTCCTCCGGCGATATTGGTTTCGCCAATGGTCTGGAGGAATTTTTTATACGAATGAACATCTTTGATTTCCGTACTAAGTTTTTGCGTGAACTCTTCGATTTGTGTTTCGACCTGTTCGACAGTTGTTACGTCGTCGAAGGTTGGGATTTTCCTGATTTCCTCATGGCAAGAAGCGGACGGAATAATCAGGCATACAATGGTCAGCAATGGGAAGATAAAACGGGACATTGTTATTAAGGGGTTAAGTGAGAAAAAATAGTAATAAAAATTTGTTCGTTGCCGAGGCAATCACGGCAACTGTAAATTCCTAGTTTAGTTTTTTACACTATTTTGCTTTTAATACAAGTCCCCCTATAAGCAGTCAAGATTATCATGTTTAAAATTGTGTACATAATCAAATGATGTTTTTTGTATCGATTATCATTTCAGTCCCGTTAGGAATCGTCGAAACTTAACCTTGACAAGTTATTGGCTTTTGTTATTCTTTTGCGATGATAAGAATAGACCTATCTGCTTTACAAAATCGTATAGAAAAAGTGTTTCCGATGTTGCATGAATATCAGCGTCGCCGTTCCTTGGCGACGGAGGCGAAATCGATTGGTTATGGAGGAGTAAGTATTGTGAGCCGTCTATCGGGATTGTCTCGTCAACGATTGACCGTTGGCGTGAAGGAACTTTCTCGACCAGAAGCGGTTCTTCCCGAATTGGGTCAGCGCCGCAAGAGCGGCGCGGGTCGCCCATCCGTTTGGAAATTGTGTCCTGAAATATTAGAGGTACTTAATTGAAGGTTCAGAAACAGATTTTGAAAAAATAAAAATCGAAACTGATAAATTTCACCCAGATTGGAATGATACATCTGTAAAAGAACTATATAACTTGTCAACTTTATTTTCCGACTCTTCCTTAGGGACAAATTGGGACAAACGAATTCGTGGTTAAAAACGAATTTTTAGAAGTTCCACACTAGGATATAAATTTCAATTTCCGGATTATTTTCGGTTGACGGCGCTGGTTTTAATTGCGGTGGATTGGAGCATCACATGCATCGGAAGAGCCAGTTGATCCGGCGTCAATTTTCCGGTAAGCCGTTGAAGTTCTTCACCTTGCGACGTCATAAAAAGAATGGTCGGAAATCCTTTGATACCAACCGATTGGCAAAAATTAGACTCCTTAGAACCATCAACCCGAATGCAAACAAAACGATTAGAAAGACGTTTCACTTCGTCATCGCGAAATGTCGTTTCCATCATTCGTTGTGAAGCGTCGGAACTGGGAATAGTGAAAAAAAGAAGCACTAATTTCATTTCTCGTTTCGCCGTTTCAAATCCCAAACGGTAATCATCGAAAAAAGAAACCAACGCCGTTTCCGAACGGTCTGTCGCCCCGTTATTCGGCAAAATAGAAACAACGTCTGATGATGGCGCGGATTGTTGGAGTTTTACATTACAACCCAAAATTCCAATAAATAGCCCCAATATAATGATAGAAAATAATTGTAATCGATTCATTGCGTCCTGCATTGAAAAATAACCTCTTTTCTCCGCTGTATTTACGATAGTTGACGGGATAAGTTTACGACGGCTTCATGCCAACAATAAACAACAATTGTTATACGTAATCGGGGGGAAAGAAGATTGAAAATAATGATTTTTTTATTATTTTAGTGGAATTTTTGCTTTTGACACAAATTCTTAAGTAATAATCAGTTAAGAATAGATGTAATTTCAAGGTTTAGTGCATTAAAATTGACGTAAGATATTTTGAATTAAGTATTTACGAAATAAAAATGAAAATTTCACTGAAATATTGCCGATTTTTTTATTTCTGTAAAACGAAAAAATCATTTTTCTTAAATCAATCGTGATAAATTGCTCTATGGTATAATCTCGTCTGTTTGCGACATTTTTTCCAAATTTTTTCTTTGTGTTCACAAACCGGTATGATAAACAATGGTGATTTTTTAAAAATTTATGGAACAATTATTGGAATAAACGATTTTACCCCAATTTTAAAATAATCGGAAATTTTTTAAAAAGATGTTCGGAGTTTTAAAAACACACAATCAGCAGGATAAGTGCAGTAATTGGGTTGAGTTGATTCATATTTTCGTTCAAACATATACCCAATTTCCAAACCGAGCGTCATACCGGAAGCGCAACGCCGTTCACCTCCAAACAACAACTTTAAGTCACGATAATCAATGTTTGCGGCGGTTCCTTGATATTTACTCTTCCATGAACCGCTGCCAAATTCAAAAGCAACGTAAAGCCAATCCGAAGTATCATTTTCAACCGCCGAATCAAACCAATGAATACGTTGTGCAATCCGCGCGTGCGGAATAACCAACTCAACACTGATATCTTCATGCGGTTCCCAGATGACCCCCGCGACCGGAAGCCAATTAAAATCGTCATCACGATCCAAATACGCCAAACCTAAAATCATTTTCAAATGCGGTTTGCAATTCCAGATGGACATAAAACGCGAGGGAAATCGCAACGATTTATCTCCTTTGACCTTGAAATCGCCGCCGTATTGTACCGTACATCCCAAATCAAACGTTAATTTGTTATGAATAACAGGTTTGATCCAACGGAAATCAATACCGGTTGCGTATAAAGTTTTGTTTGTTGTGTAGCCGTTCATTTTGGGATCAAAAAATGTTGTCTGAAACGACGGTGTTATAAGAAACGGCGAAACAGGATTGGGTAATAATACTGAAAATGTTGTTGAAAGATCAAGTTGCGTTAAGCCGAGACCTTTAGAACCGCTATTGCTTGGAGTCCAAAGAACGTTAAAATTTGTTGCGCCTCGATTTTTTCTGTTCGAAATTTGGGACAAATAACATTCTCTAGCGGTTTTAGGCGTTAAAGTGAATGTTTTACTGAAATTCGTTTCAATATTATTGTCTGCGATAGAAAAAGCATCAAAGGATTGGTTCAAAGTAAAAATATTCGCAATGGAAACATTTGTTTGGGCAAACACATTGGCAGATGGAACGGTGCAGAAAGTAACAACAAGAAAAAAATATGGTATTGTTTGCAGCAGATATTGAACGGAGCAGTTGACGGATAATAAGGTTATAGGCGAATTGGAATCGAGAAGTTCTCTGTTATCCGCTTTTATCTCTTTACCTATTC
>JAIRLW010000014.1 GCA_031259095.1 Planctomycetaceae bacterium
CGCAACATTGCCGATTCCGTTGAACAATCTTTTGTTGTTTCGGCAAGCGGTAAACTTTCCGTTACTTCTTCATTGGTGAGTGCGTGAATGTCATAATTTTGTGCCGCTTTTCCGAAACGAATTGTCAGCGCGGAATTTTGCGGAACGTAACGAAAAGCGAGAACGTGCGGAGTCCGTTGGTTGTAGTCGTAGGTGACGCTTGCCTGATTCCCATTTCCCGCGTCAAACGAAATTGGAAAGGTTCTATTTTCGTTGTTGTATTTACGGCAATAGATACGGACTTCGTAGGTTTTACCGGACGTTAATCCGGTCAATTGCATTTCCGTATTTTGACCGTAATTGCAATCGTTCAACAGATCGCGAAGTCCGCTGTTTTTAGCAATTGCGGGATCGTCGGCAATATTTCCCCAAGAGTTGCCGAGTCCGTTCTTCCAACCGTAATTTGTTTTTTCGCCGCGAATCACACAAATTCCGTTACGTTCTGTTGTTTTTTGAAACGCAACACCGTTAATTTCCGCGCCGCCGGCAACTCCTGCTTTGCCGTAATCCAAAAGATGCGTGTAAATTTTCGATTCGGAAATTCCGGTTGATGGGTCGTCGGTCAAGTCATAAAACTTCACCGGCGCGGAAGATGCAAAACATTGTCCTGTGTTGAGTCCGTGATCCTGATACATCCAATCTTGATGCAACCGTTCTTCGTTCAACACAGGCAAAACGGATTTTGTTGACACAACCGATTGCCCCGCCGTTTCCGCAACAACTGCTTGCAAACAAAAATTCTGATACGCCAAAACACAAATCAATAAAATTGATAGTAAACGCATAATTATGCTCCTATTTTAATGGTGAAAGGTTAAAAAATCAGTAATTACTCCTGAAGTATTGCAAAGGTTGTAAGATAATGTGTGAGATTAATCGTTTCTGGCATGGCATAATCAAGCCTTTCTTATCTTATCATTTATTTTGCAGCAACGAGAGTTTGTACGAACGTGTTAAGGATTGATTCTTCATCCTGTTGAAGTGGAGCGGAAATTTTTGAACAAGCGGCAAAACGAATACTTGCATCAGTCAATGTTGGATTTTTTGAGGTTGCCAAACCTGTAAGTATCATTAGTGACTGACAAGGGATATTAAATTCTTGGGCGAGAGCGTAAATGGTACTTGGCTCGACTGAATTTGCGGTTCCATCTTCTATTTCAACGATTTCTTCAATTGCAGTACCGATTTTTTCAGCCAATTCGATTTGAGACATATTGCGTCGCCGTCGGGACAACTCAACGAGTTTTGCGAACGCTTTTCGTTGAGAGTAATGTACTGTAGAAAAATCTTCTTCATTCATTTTGTTTTTTAATTTTTCTGTTCGCAAACCTCCGGCGTTAATAAAAGAATCATCAACCTCTGCGAATTTTTTTGAAAGCCATTGTTCGTCAAATGTGGGAGTAAACATGATCAAGTCCTCCTGATTTAATTTTTTAAAGGGTTATGTTATTGTAATATTATGGGATAAAAAATTTTGTGATTGTTTTTGTGTAAATTCAAAATAGAGAAGATTTTGGTGTTGTGGATCTTTCATAATGGGAGTCAACCCACAGTTTTGGTAGAAATCCACCGCTTGTGGGAGTGCATGCAAACCAATACGTCCTTCACACATTTTGTCGATACTGTACTGGACAGCAACATGAAGTAAATTTACTCCCACCCACTTAAAACGTTTCGGTTGTTCATACTGATTATGTGGCGCACTTTCAATGTAATCAATGTACAAGATTGATTTCCCGTTGTCCGGTGGGAGTTTCGTGAGTTGTGTTGCGTAATCGACTAACATCAAACCTTGTATATCATTTTCATATTGTATTGCAAATATCGTCTGATAATCGGAAGATGATTTGGTTTTTTCATTCCAATCCCAATGTGAATGTTCCGGAAACGGTAATCCTGCTGCCAACTGTTTGCTTTTGAAATCCTGACGCTGTTTTGCCCACTTTAGGCTGGTTTTAACAATGTAATCATGATTGATTATTTCGAGCAACGAACCATAAACAGTTTTATTTTGATTATTGTCGAATAATGGTACTTTATCTGTCAATATTTTCATAATATCACTTATTCTGTTTTCGTTTCTCACCGATCTTCTGAAAAAAAATTCATTGGCATCTTCAAGTTGAGAATCGACCGGCAACAGTAGGCGATTATCTGTTTGATGGTCAACGGTTTTACTGATATTTTCCTCCAGATAAGCCGTTCAATACTTTTTATTCATTATGGTAAAAGACGTTAATGGCGTTGTTTTTAATAGACATGCTTAATATTATGCGTCACTCAACTAAAATGTCAATAATGGAATAATTAAACTTTTATCAGTAGTTCATTTGAAAGATGTCTTGTTTGTAATATATCAGTGGAATTTTTATTTTGTGATCACCTTCATGATATTTTTCCTACGCCCTGAAAGGGCAATAGAAGCCAGCCCTACCCAACGGGTAGGGTTCAAAGTCCCCACACAATTTCGCCCTGAAAGGGCAACATACCGTAGTGGATAGTGGAGAGTGCCGCAAGCGGTATTATTGCCGTTTGGGTAGTAATCCGCTTGCGGCACTCTCAATTATCAACTATCCACTACGGTATGCCGCCCTTTCAGGGCGAATACAATTTTAACCTAAAACAAATATTACACTGATATATTACAACCATTCGTACTACGGAATAGTTACTTTTTTAT
>JAIRLW010000076.1 GCA_031259095.1 Planctomycetaceae bacterium
ATAATGACTAACGAAAGCATAGAACAATTTGTGCTATAACAAGAAACCTCAAAAATATAAATGCAAGAAGTATATTATCTATTAACTATCAACTCTCCACTCTCAACTATCAACTACTAAAATGTTTGTTCTTTCTGATGATGATTTGAAATTGCTTCTCGATGGTATTCAAAATCAAAACAAAGAATCCTTTGAACAATTTTGGAATCTCCATTTTGACCGTCTCACTTCATTGGCTCGACGGAAAATGACTCAAGTCAATAAACGTGTCAGCGACGAAGAAGATATTGCTATTAGTGCAATTCATAGTTTTTACACCGGTCTTGCCGAACAGCGTTTTCATTCCATTCAGGGAAATAATGAGTTATGGAAAATTTTGGCAACCATTGTCTGCCGTAAAATATCGAAACAACAACGCGACCAGTTCACCCAAAAACGCGGCGGCGGACATGTTCGCGGTGAATCAATTTTTGTTGCCGGACCTGTTGCCGGCAACGACGAAAGTAAACAAACCGGATTCGGTAATGTCGCAGGTAACACATCAACCCCTTATTTCGAAGTCGAATTTTTAGATACGTGTGAAAAATTGTACAATATCCTTGACGACGAAACAATGCGGAATATTGCCCGTCTTATTATGGAAGGATTCACGATTGACGAAATCGCCGATGAACTCGGTTGTGTTCGCCGCACTGTTGAACGAAAACTCAAAAAAATACGGGAGATATGGCAACAGCAGGAAATAGAAAATGAATAGCACTTTTTTCTTCAATCTCGTTCAGGAACACCCCATCGACGAACAAATTGATTTTCTGGCTGACCAATTCGAACAATCCTGGACAGACCAATCAATTCTTCGTTTGGAATCCCGTATCGCCGCAATTCCTGAAACAATCCGTCCCGCCGCCTCAGCCGAATTACTGGCAATGGATATTGAATTACGTTTCAAAAACAGATTGCCGGTTGATCTTAACAGTTATAAAAAAACGTTCCCACAATACCGCACGGAAATCGAATCCGCCTATAACAATGTTATGGCTTCCCGGCAACTCGGTGAATATGAATTTTATGAACGTATCGGGCAAGGCGGTATGGGAATGGTTTACCGCGCACGTCATCGCTTACTTGACCGAATCGTTGCCGTTAAACTGTTACGTAATAATATCCTCGAAAATTCAGGCGGTATTGAACGCTTCCTGCGTGAAATCCGTCTCTGCGGTCAATTGTTACATCCCAATATTATCAAAACAGAATATGCCGGCAAAGAAAAAGATCGCTATTATCTGGCAATGGAATTCATCGAAGGTGAAAATATACGGCAAATTATTGAACGGCATGGTTCACTGGTATTACCAATTGCCTGTGAAATTATCTGCCAAGCCGCCGCAGGACTCCAATACGCATCAGAACGTAACATCATTCATCGCGACATCAAACCGGGAAATCTCATGATTTCCAGAAAAGGTATTGTCAAAATTCTTGATTTCGGTCTCGGAAAATTTATCACTTTCAGCCACACTGAACTCGATTATTCGTTGACCACGATGGGGTCAACGATGGGAAGTGTTGATTATATCGCTCCCGAACAATGGGAAGACGCCGCTTCCGTTAAAATTCAGGCGGATATTTATAGTCTTGGTTGTCTCTTCTTTTTTCTCCTGACCGGACACGCTCCGTATGAATCTCCTCAATTAAACCGTGAACAACGAATGATTGCCCACATCAAAGGGATTATTCCACCTCTTGCCCCGTTCTGCGAAAATATACCGCCGAAAATTGAAAATTGTTACAGAAAAATGTTAGCCAAAAATCCCAAAGACCGCTTTTCAGAACCGGCAGAAATCATCGCCATCCTCGAACCTTTTACTGTAAAAGAAACTCTTCAATCAGTCCTTGATCTCAATGTTTTCTCACTGATCAAAGAAGAAAGTACCACCTTATCGGTCAGGTCTTTTCCTAATCGCCGGTTATTTGGGACAATATTGATTAAATATTTACCGCAAACGGTATTGATGATTTTAGTCGGTTACGGAATTTACTTCGCCGGAACAATGAAGTCTTCACGTAATAATGAAACGACAAAAATCCCTAGTTCGGAAACGCTGAAACTCACACAAATTGATAATCATTCTTCACCTTCTTCTGTTTCCTCTCCAATCATTCTCCCAACTTCCCATACAGAACCTCTTGCTGAAACATTGCAATTTATAGGTTATTCAGGGCATTGGTGGTTTGAAGAAATTCCCTGGTATTTGCCTTTTATTCGCGAAACCGCCGCTCTTTCCACTGAAAATAAAAATTTTTTTCTCAAAAATAAAAATATTAGTAAACAATTTATCTCATCCTTTATTCCGAAACAGGAAAGTGCAAAACGGTTACTGGATTTTCTCGTAACTGTTGGTGTTCCCCAAACCCAAAACCTGACGGAATTTGAATCACTCGTCAATAATTATCTTTCGGAAACAACCGCAGAAACAAATATTCCTGCTTCCGTTTTACACACTCAAGCCGTTTTACTTCATCAATTAACAATACAAAATAATAATCCCGATTACGGACAACAAGCACGAGAACTTTACGCTCAGGCAATAGAAAGTTACGATAAAAATACAACAGAAACATCTGAAACATCTGAAACGTCTGAAAGGTCAAAAAAGTCAGAAACGTCCCGTCTTTTGGGTAATCTTTGCCGATTTGATGCTGCTCATTTAAATTGGTGGTTCAACAACAATGTTGATAACTTTTACCAACAAGTCAATGAGATTAAAACAACGGAGAATGATGATGTGGTATTTCGTGCGGAATTGCTGGCGGCATCGGCGGAACGGTTCATGGAAGAAGGACAAAACCGTGATGACTTTTTCAGCAGTGCCTTTGATCTTATTGAAAAATCAATATGTAACAATGTTCCGCATCCGATGTTGGAAAAACTACATTATCGTTTCGCAACGGCTTTGATGCGTCAATGGAGATTGACAGCCGCAGAACCGCATTGGAATAAAGTGCAGGAATTAGCAACCCAAACAGCAATAGTTGCCGGAGCCGATCCTCAAATTGCCCGACTTTGTGAAGGAGCGGCAGAATCTCGTTTGAATCTTGCAATTTCAGCACGTTATTTTGGTGATTTAAATTCCGCACGGTTTCGGTGCAGGGATTTGATCGGGAACATTCAAGATGTTTTAACCTACCTCGACACTTCGGCAGAGGAAGAAAAATTGCGGCTGACCCAAAAACTTGCGGAAGCAATGGAACGGCTTGCTGATTGTACCTTATTTACCCCAACCCATTTCGGCAAGCATCCGGTTCCCAATTCCCAATTTTTCGTTACGGAAGCAGAATCATGGTACACGCAAGCCCGTGAAATAACTTCCGATCCTCAAATGAAATTTATTTTACAATGTAAGTTGGCTCTTTTGCGGCTGAATCTCGGCAATCTGTCAATAGAAGAACACCAAAAAATACGATACGAAATTCAAAATAATTATACACAACTTTCCGCCGATAATTCTGTT
>JAIRLW010000123.1 GCA_031259095.1 Planctomycetaceae bacterium
GTCGATCAAGACTAATCGGATAACGATTCATCGCCAAAATCCGGCGAGTTTCGTCCAACGGCGAATTGGCGGCTTCGGCAGTTTCCTCGATTGTCGGTTCACGCCCGAACTCTTGTAACAGTTTTCGTGAAACGTTGCGCATTTTAGACATTGTTTCGACCATGTGAACGGGGATCCGTATTGTCCGGCTCTGATCGGCAACCGCCCGCGTAATCGCCTGACGAATCCACCACGTCGCATACGTACAAAATTTGAAACCGCGGCGATATTCAAATTTGTCCACCGCACGCATCAAACCGGCATTGCCTTCCTGAATCAAGTCAAGGAAACTCAAACCGCGATTCCGATACTTTTTCGCAATCGACACCACCAACCGGAGATTCCCTTCGGATAATCCGCGTTTCGCCTCCTGATATTTCGCAAAAAGGTCTTTAACATACTTGACCCGATTACGAAGACTCGTTGGAGTTTCCTGCGTTAATTGCAAAATGTTACGAAATTCGTCCAGTAACGGTTGACGTTCATATTCCGGTCGTCCGCTGGCACGGTGTCCGCGAATTCGTTCTTTTAATTCGTCCACCCTGCGGCTAAATTCTTCCAATGTTGGAATCATTGTTTCAATACGTTGTGTTCGGAGACCAAGTTCTTCAATTAACCGGACTGCACGCCGGCGCGAACGTCCTAATCGTATCCACGTATTTTTTCGTTCTTCGGGATCACGGGAACAACTCGTTGAAATACGATAATCTTTATGGTTTCGGCGAACCATGAGTTCCAGTGAACGAAGATTATGAGGGAATCGTCCCATAATCTGCTGTTTTTCAAGGCTGTCCGTTACGGAGACCTGAACTGTCCGATCAAACGGCAATTCATTGTGATGAACCCGTCGCAAGGTCCGAACCGCATGTTGGAGAACATAATCGCATTCCAACAACTTGGCACGGAATTTTCGTCGGGTAATCTCAATTTGTTTGGCTAACGCGATTTCCCGTTGACGGGTGAGGAGGGGAATCTCACCCATTTGAGTCAGATACATTCGCACCGGATCATCCGACCAAGCATCGACTGCCTCCAACTTAAAAAGTTCTTCATCGAACAGTTCCGCTTCTTCTTCGTCCTCGTCCTCGTCAATGAGAAGGGAATCCACCATCTCGTCTTCGTCAATATCAACATCGTCAAGATGGAGCATCTCTTCTTCAGGAACAAGCACATCATCAAAATCATCTATGAGAACATCTGGATCGTACAATCTAAACTCCTGTAAAATAATAAGTTAAGTGGTTGATTTATTACCGTTTTCCAAAATCGTCGGGGGGACAACAACCGGATTTTTACCATCGACAATTATAACGACGGAAAAATGATCTGGAAAAACGGGAAAATAAGCAAATCTCTGTTCTTTTTACGTAATTCAGTATCTCTCAGATTGAAAATTCTTGCAAAAACTCAAAATATTATTCAATATTACCAAATTTATTCAACAATTTACCCAAAAAGTTCACCCTAATTTAATACCCCGATAATCATCTTCAATAATTGTTCACTAAAGGAAATTTCTCTGTTTCATACCGGATCAAACTTGTCACTCAAAATAATATATTCCGTTTAGTATAACATAACTATATTGAACAGGAAGTACCGGTTTCCGCTGTAGGAATACAAAATGCTCTGTTCATCAGCGGGACTCCAACATCTCACAAGCGATTCTTTCTGCATCGCCAAAAAAAATAGTAACAGGATGTTAATAACAACGGATTGAAAGGATTGAAAATTGAAAATCAAACGAATCGAATTGTTCGTAACTGACATGAACTAATATACCTCACATTCAGACGCAATGCGTTTTTTTTTATTATTTGGCAAGAAATTATTGTCAGGTAAAACAGGCAAGAAGCAAAAAATTGTCGAATTACCTAAAACATACTGGTCGTTCCATCTATCCGTAATCTTTCGATGAAAACTAGGAAGACACATTTGATCTTTGCTTGTCCTGATCAAATGACAGATGATTTTCCGGTCTGAATAGACAACAGGTTATTGGGTTCATGGTGTGTTTAGTTTTGTGGTAAAAAAAAGCCGGATGCCGGAAATGTAAGGGTTGGAAAAAACCAGATATCCTATCTGATCTAATTTCATGGAACAAATGTCCTAATTCAGACCCTTTTATTAAATATTTTATCATTTTCTTGAGAAAAAATCCAGAGAAAAATAATTTTTATCGAAAATTTTTAGGAGTTTGTGAGGAATGCACGTGAAAATTTATTTGAAGCGGGATTGCAATACTTTTCGATTATTTCGTTTTTTTGCATTCTCCGAAATAAAATGTAATTTGTGTATCGTCTAAATGCTTGCTTTTCTTAACCGTGAATGATATAATAATTGCCGTCTGTTGCTGATTGGGCTGTTAAAAATTGCCGGTTTTGAGATTTGAAAAAACTGGATTGTTTTTTACCGACTGTCTATTTTATTACTTATGAAAAATAAGAAAAGGAGTATATCGTGTCTCAGAAATATCTTTTACCCTGTTCCTGCGGGCGATCATGCGAAATCGAAACCGTCCAAGCCGGTCAAATGATTACGTGTACCTGCGGACAAACGCAACAAGTTCCGTCTTTGCTGAAAATTCGGAATTTACCGGTTGCGGAAGAAAAGAAAACAGACCATTCGGAACGTTCTAAACCAAAACCGGAAACCGGTAAAATGCGCCAAGTTTTTTTTCTTCTTGGAGTTATTTTTTTCCTGCCAGCCGTGATTTTTTTTATTTGGGCGTTGTTTTCCTATCCTTTACCGCGTGATGTGTCCCGAAAACAAGAATGGTTTAGTTATGGTTCGACAAAGTTGTTGTATCAAAATTCAACGCCCATTCCTGATTTCGAACATACGATTCTTTTGATTCGGAACGAGGATTTTGATCAGATGAATCCGATGGAACTCTATTTCTATTTCAAAATACTTGAACGCGGTCCGAATTTCAGTTATAATTTTCAGGAAAATTATCAGGCGCTTCGGGACGCTTATCATATCCGTGTTGCGGCGGGCGCTGTTGTGTTATTTCTGGTCTTGATGAGTTTTACCGCTTCATTTTTTATGCCGAAACGGGATGTTATTGTTACAGGATGGAGCGGAAGCGAATGGAAATAAACAAAACATTTCACTGATATAATTACCGCATATAACTACCGCAATCGCAAAATTTTTTTATAACTGTTATTTGTCTCATTAGCCGCTGCCGTCCCTAATGTCCCTAAAACGGTCAAATTGCCTTACAAAATGTGAAACATTTAGAATTTTTTGAAAATATATGCAGCCGGGACAACTTATTTTGGGCGAATTTTTATTACAACGTCTTGTGTCTAATCATCAGACCGGCGAGGTGTGGCGTGCGTTGGAAGTAAAAGTTGGACGGCTGGTTCTGCTTCGTTTCATTCCCGAACCATTCAGAACATCAGACATGGCAATGAAACGGTTACAGCGCCATTTTGTTATGACGCAACAATGGAAATATCCGAATATTGTTCCGTTTGACCGTTTGGTGGAACAATCCGAAAGCGGAGCGTTTCTTGTTTCGCGGTTTGTGGAAGGTCTTTTGCTCAATGAATACGCTGCCCAATGGATTCAAGCGGAAGGGCGATTTCCATTTCGTTTAATTTTCGATGTTTTGCGACCTGTTGCCGTTGCACTGGATGAAGCAAAAACACAACATCTGGCACATCGAAGTCTTTCTCCCCGTATGATTGTGGTCAGTCCAACCGAAGGGATTCAAATTCAGGGTTTTGATTTACCCGGTGTTATTCGTGAAAGTCTGAATGTTCCTGATGATTTGGAAACAATTCGATATCTTGCCCCTGAACAAATTCAGACTCGAAAATCCGGCGCATTATCCGATCAATATTCGTTTGCCATGATTGTTGCGGAATTGCTTGCCAATAAAGTATTGTTCACCGCAAACAACGCCGAAGAATTACGCACAAAAATTCTGACAACACCGTCGCCGATGTTACCGGATTATCGGGATTGCGTGAATGCGTCGTTGCAGCGGTCGCTTCATCGTGATTCTTCGGCTCGATTTCCGTCTTGTATTCAATTTCTTGACGGATTATCCGGTTCGATTCCTGTTGACTTCCCGCCTTACAGTGTTCCAAATCCAATTGCTTCAACTCAAATTACTCCGGTTCCAGATGCTCAATCGATCATGGTTCCTTCGGAATTGCTTGATTCCATTTACACGTTGGCGACTCCAACAACATCGCCATCGTTCACCAATTCATCACCAATTTCGTCAACAACTCCATCTCCAACTGCCGCAACATCAACAAATTCGGCGTCGGAAAATCAGCAATCCGTCCGCGAGATGATTTCAGAAAAAAATGTTTCGTTCAAAAAAATCATCGCAGCAGCTCAATCCGCCAACGCAGAAAAGATTGCTTCAAAAATTCGTCAAGAACGGCGAATCCGGTTTTGGTTTAATTTCTGGATTTTCCTGCTGTTTCTGAGTTTTTTGATTGGAGTTTATCTCTGTCGTGAATATCTCGTTTTATTATGTAAAAATGCCGCAAAATTATTCGGCGAAATTTTTTAACCGACCATTGCCATGACGTCCGCTTATATCCAAGTTCAAATGACCTTTCCGACGGAAGAATCGGCGAATCAGGTTGCGGCAAAACTTGTTGAATCGCATTTGGCAGCCTGTGCGCAGATTTTGAAACCAATTCGAAGTATTTACGTTTGGAAAGGAAATCGTGAAACAAGCGATGAAATTTTAGTGTTGGCAAAAACCAAATCAATCTTGTTTGACCGGCTTGTTGAAACTGTTCGTGATAGTCATCCTTATGAATGTCCACAAATTGTTGCGTTACCGATTCTTGCCGGCAATGCGGATTATCTTAACTGGATCGAAGAACAATGTAATGACTAATTAGGGACTTTAGGGAGATGTGGGGCATTAGGGATATTAGGGACAAGTCTAGTCCTGAAGACTCTAATGTTCCTAACGTCCCACGTGTCCCTAAAGTCCCTTCAAACTGCCATGATGCTAAACATTAGCGACGCCCGCCCGTTCATTTATGCTGACAACGCGGCGACAACCCGTATTTCCGAAAATGTTTTGAGGACAATGATTACGGTACTTCGTGATGAATACGGTAATCCGTCGAGTGTTTACGGTTTGGGGCGGCGGGCGAAAAAGCGGGTTGAAGAATCGCGTCAACAGGTTGCGGACGCGATTGGAGCGGTTTCCGGTGAAATTTATTTTACGTCCGGCGGAACGGAATCGGATAATTGGGCAATTAAAGGTTCGGCAATAACGCAGCGAAAAAAAGGGAAACCGCATATTGTTTCGACGGCGTTTGAACACCATGCGGTTCTTAATTCTTTGGCGTCGTTGAAAAATCAGGGTTTTGAAGTTACGCTGCTTGATATTCCGCCGAATGGAATTCTCCAGACGGAACAACTTCAAGAGTCGCTTCGTGATAACACCGGACTGGCGAGTGTGGTGTTTGCCAACAATGAAATTGGAACGATTCAACCGGTTGCGGAATTGGCGGCGATTTGCCGGTCGAGGGGAATTTTATTTCACACGGACGCGGTTCAGGCGATGGGCAATATTCCGGTTAATGTTCGACAACTTGATGTTGATCTGCTTTCCATTTCAGGACATAAAATTCACGCGGCAAAAGGAGTTGGGGCGTTGTATATTCGGAAAGGAGTGGAGATTGCCGGATTGATGGACGGCGGAGCGCAGGAACGTTTTCGCCGTGCCGGTACAGAAAACACCGCCGCGATTGCCGGTTTCGGTACGGCAATGCAGGAAACGGTTGCCGATTTGCCGCAACGGACAGCGTATCTTCTCGAATTACGGGAACGTTTTATCGAAGGAGTTTTTCGTATTGGTCGTTGCCGGCTCAACGGTGATCGGGAAAAACGGTTACCCGGCAATGTCAATATTAGTTTTGAAAATGTGGAAGGCGAATCGTTGGTGTTGATACTGGATATGCAGGGAATTTGTTGTTCAACCGGTTCGGCGTGTTCGTCCGGTTCCTTAGAGGCGAGTCATGTTCTTCTGGCAATTGGTTTGCCGATAGAGTTGGCGCGCGGTTCGCTTCGTTTCACCTTTTCCGAAGACAACACCATTGCTGATATTGACTATATTATTACGAAACTGGATACCGCGTTAAAAAAACTTTGGGGAATGTCGCCGATTGCGTGCAAAAACTTCGACAAAAAATTTTGAAATAATGTAATCTATCAGCGGAATTTTCACATTACATTATTTTTATTAGCCCCGTTAGGGGCGTGATGTGCCTAACCGGCGGTGCAGCGCAGCGCAACCGCCGGAGGTTGATCCCCACAAATCGCAGCCCTGCAAGGGCGGGATTCGTAGTTGATAGTGGAGAGTTGATAGTGGAAAGTGTTGTATGCGGAGGCGGAGTTATTGCCGTTTGAGTAGTAATCCGCAAGCGATACTATCAACTCTTCA
>JAIRLW010000147.1 GCA_031259095.1 Planctomycetaceae bacterium
AAATGGAAAATCGCCCGGTATATGTTCAATAAAACCGGCGAGTAGGCTGGTTAAACACTGATACCGTGGTTCTGTCCCCGGGTTTAGTCTAAAAATAACCTTCAAGCTGTTTAATCTGAATATTCGCCTGCTGAATTCGTGATTTTAACTGTGAACTGAGCAACGCCGGAAGCAAAATGGCAAACAATGCCACCACGATTGCCAAAACAATCAGGAGCTCCATGAGCGTAAAGCCTTGCCGACAAAATAGTTTCATTCTGTTCATGGGAATTGTTTTTCTAAAAAAAGTGGAAATAGTCACAAAAACGGCATTCACCATTTCATGCCGAAGGTCAGATTATAACACAAACAAACCAAAAACAATAGCCGGACTTTTTTGGGGAACTTCTAAAAACCTCCTGCCAATGATGTATAAATAATGTATAAAAGGAACGTGGTTGTCCCGCCTGCATTTTTTTGCCCCTAAACCGATGCGGGCGTTCCGCCTGCATTTTTTGCCCATAAACCGATGCGGGCGGGATGTCCGCGTTCCTGATAAAATGAATTTTTAGAAGTTCCCTACAGCCGATCTTAATCAAATCTTAACAAAATCTTAATGAAATCTTAACAGAATCTTAATCAAATCTTAATAATTCAATGGTATCATTGAGCGAAATATACATTGGGGCTCCGGTTTTTGCCTGTTTCGGGTAATTACTTAATCATTGCATTCGCTCATGCTGTTGAAAACGATTTGGAAATTTATTGCGTATCAACTTTTTGTACGGACAGCGAATTTTGTTCTGTTTGCGGTTGTTGCGCTTTTTGTTTTTATTCTTTACCGTAGTCTGCCATTTCTGACTTCCGGCGGAGTGAGCCGTCTTGTCGAAACATTTACTTCACCTCAATGGTTTCCCAATGCCGATCCTCCGGTTTTCGGAATGCTGAGTTTGTTTTACGGTTCATTGGTGGTTACGTTTTTTGCGATGTTTTTTGCGGTTCCGATTGGAATTTTTTCGGCGATTGTTCTTAGCGATCTTGTTCCGTTTTCTGTTCGGCAATTGTTCAAACCGGTCATCGAACTTCTTGCCGCAATTCCTTCAGTCGCTTTTGGATTTTTTGCCATTAAAATTGTTGCGCCTCGCCTTCAGGAATTTTTCGGTTTCACTTCGGGAACTAACGCCTTAAACGCGGCGATCATTCTTGCCGTTATGGCGGTTCCCACGATTGTCAGTGTTGCGGAAGACGCGATTTCCGGTATCGGGCGCGAACTCCGTGAAGCGTCGTATTCTTTGGGAGCAACCCGCGCTGAAACAATTTTACACATTGTCATTCCGGCGTCGTGGAGCGGTATTGCCGCCGCGATCATTCTTGGAACAATGCGGGCGGTTGGTGAAACGATGGTTGTTTGGATGGCAGCCGGAAATGCGGCAAATATGCCGTCGGCGTGGTATCGGGTTGATCAGGTTATTAGCGGTCTCGGCGACGCCGTCCGAACCATGACCGCCACTATTGCCGGCGACATCGGCGAGGCTCCCGCCGATTCGTTACACCGCAGCGCATTGTTTACCGTCGGTCTGATTCTGCTCCTTTTTACTTTTGCGATGAATCTGTTGACGGAACTGATTGTAAACCGAAACAAAAATCAAAAAAACGTAACATCTTGGAATTTTTTGAACCTCCTGTTTCTTTTCAATTTTTGTACCGAAAGATATTTTTTCAATATCGGAAAATATTTTCGTTTATTTTTTGACAAAGCGTTTACCATTTTTGCTTATTGTTCGATGACCGTTTTATTTTTCGCATTGGGAATTATTATTGTTCCGATTTTCAGAGCAGGAGCGGAAGCGGTTCTTTTTCAAGAAACAGTGGAACATCGTCTTTTTCTTTGGGAACGTTTTCAGCGCGGCGATAGCCGGACAATTCAGGAAGAGTTTCGTGAATGTTCCGAAGCGCGTCAAACAGTTTACCGGCAGTTGAAAAATCTTTCATGGCTTGCGCCGGATGATTGGATTGCGGAAGCGGGCAGTCTGGGACGTGAAACAAAGGGACGTGAAACAAAAAATCGGCGGCTGAACCGAAGTTTCCAAAATTTGTGTAACGCCTGTTCCAAAGAAGAATTGCAAACACAGTTTGAAAAACTCGAAAGTATTTGTACGGATAAAACGGAACCGGTTTTCCGTTTAGCGCACGAATATTATGAGATTGCGAAAAACGCTGATTTACCGCTTCGTCAACAACCGACAACAGTTGATCCCGACATTACTTATTCGGCGGCGTTCAAACAAATTCGGACGCTTATTACCGGAGTTGAGGGAACCGGTTGTATTCTTGGACCGGAAAAGCGGGAGGGTTTGGAACATTTGCCGCCGGAAGTTCGTTACGGTCCGGCTCACTGGTCAACAGCACAAAAATTTTTGAAACAACTCCGAAACGCAACCGTTTGGAAACAGCAGTCCGGCGTTAACGGCAATATTTTACCGCGTGAAAAAACAATTATTGACCGAACATTATTTTTTGCGGGAACACCTATTGAGAATGATATTCAAACGTTGTTCAATAATCTTGAACAAAATTTGGACGAGATGCTCCGACCGCGTTGGACATTTTACGTTCAATATTTTGTTGATTCCGCAACAGCCGGACATTATATGGGCGGAATCGGACCTGAACTTTTAGGAACGATATTAATTTCCTTGTTTTCGATTTTGCTTGCGTTACCGTTGGGCGTTCTTACGGCGGCGTATCTTGCGGAGGCGGCAAAAGATAACCGGATTACGAAATTGTTACGGCTTTGTATCAGTACGTTGGCGGGAGTTCCGAGTATTGTGTTCGGACTTTTTGGACTTGCCGTTATTGTTGAATTTATTACGGGCAAACCTTGTCTTCTTGCCGGAACGATAACATTGGCGTTACTGATTTTACCGGTGATTATTCGTACTGCGGAAGAAGCAATCCGTGCCGTTCCGCAAACTTATCGTGAAGCCGCCGCCGGACTGGGCGCAACACCTGTACGAATATTTACTTCTGTAACATTTCCTGCGGCATTACCGGGAATTTTGACCGGAACGATTCTTGGTATTAGCCGAGCCGCCGGAGAGACTGCTCCGTTGTTGTTTACGTGTGCGGTGGCGTCGGGCGGTTTTGTTGCCGGTTCGAACATTTTATTCCAGCCGACGCCGGTGTTGTCCTACGCCGCTTATGATATGGCGGTCGGCGACCGGCTCGCGGAATTGGTTCCGTATAATCAATTCGGATTAGTGGCAACACTGATTTTTTTCGTTTTATTATTGAACATGACGGCAATGTTGTTGCGTGCCAGAATTTCCGCACAATTACGAGGTTAAAACATGGAAATTATTTGTTCCGAAAATTTTTCACTTTATTACGGCAATAAACTTGCGGTTAACCGTGTTTCGATGAATATTGAAACAGGCGGAGTTACGGCAATTATTGGACCGAGCGGTTGCGGTAAGAGTTCGTTTTTGCGAAGTATTAACCGGATGAACGATTTAATTCCAAACACGCGGATTGAAGGGCGGTTGAGTGTTGAGGGACAAGAGGTGTACGATAAACGAATTGATCTTGTTCAATTACGGCGTAATGTCGGAATGGTTTTTCAGCGTCCGAATCCGTTTCCGAAAAGTATTTTCGATAACATTGTTTATGGTCCGCGGCTGCAGGGAATTTGGAATCGTACAAAACTTAATGAAATTGTGGAACATTGTTTGCAACGGGCGGCGTTGTGGGAGGAAGTGAAAGACAACCTTTCGAAATCGGCGTTGGCGCTTTCCGGCGGTCAACAGCAACGGCTTTGTATTGCCCGCGCGTTGGCGACACAACCGCGTATTTTGCTTATGGATGAACCGTGCAGCGCGCTTGATCCGATTGCTACAGGAAAAATTGAAGAACTAATTGTTGCGTTTAAAGAACAATACACGGTTGTTATTGTAACGCATAACATGCAGCAAGCGGCGAGAATTAGTGATCGTACTGCATTTTTTTGTCTTGGCGAGTTGGTGGAGTATAATGATACGAATACAATTTTTACCAACCCGTCCAATTCCCAAACCGAAGCCTATATCACCGGAAGATTCGGATAGAGTTAATAGTTGATAGTGAATAGTTAATAGTTACGCAAGCGTACTATTTACCGAAACATTTAGAATCCGTTTGCGAAACTACTCACTACTCACTATAAACTATTCATAAAGTAATATATTAGCGGAATATTTTTAACACGTATGAATATTGGACAAACAACCTCATTAAAAATGTAAACGAATAATGAAGTAATGAGGTCGATTTTTGTGTGATTCATTGCTGCTGAGGTTGTCTGGTAAGAAAAATTAGGTTGAAAATGAAGTTTGCGGAAACAGTTAAAATACGTTTTGGAAAATTCCCTGATAGATTACTTCATAAAATTATTCACCAAAAACTACTAACTACTAACTATTCACTATTAACTATTAACTATAATTATTACCGTGTCTGAATTATCGAAACGATTAGAGCGTTTATTTTTGAAGTTGGATCGTGCGGCGTTGGCGGTTGAGCAACACCTTGCCGATATGCTGTTTGCGGTCAACAGTAACAATTTATCCGATGCGGAAGCGATTATTGCCGGCGATGAGGCAATTGATCGGCGCGAGGTTGAAATTGAGCGGGAATGTATTCGTCTTCTTGCTTTGTATCAACCGGCGGCAAGCGATTTGCGTAAAATTTGTTTCGCAATCAAAGTCAATAATGATTTGGAACGTATTGCGGACAATTGTGTTTCTTCGGCGAAAATGATGCCGATTTTGATTGAGGATCAGATTTTGATCAATCAGTTTTCCGCGTTCCGTATTTTGAGTGATTCTGTTACCGATGCGGTTCAACAAACGATTCGGCTTCTTTCGACGGATCAAACGGTTCCGTTAGCTGTTTCGATTATTAAAAATGATCGTTTAGTTGTTGACGAAGCGTTTCGTAATTTTTTGCAAGCGGTTTTTGCGGAAGGTGAACGGTTGCATGGTCAGGTCAATGCGGTGTACGCTTTGACGTCTATTGGCCGTGCGTTGGAACGGATTGGCGATCTCTGTACCAATATTGCGGAAGACACCGTGTTTTTACTCACCGGCGAAATCGTCCGGCATACGATCTGATTTGATTTTTTGTAATTATTCAAAAATCGAAATGCAATTTTGTGATTGCACGAAGTGTATCACAAAAAAATTTCATTTTTTCATACAGAAATCAATAAAAATATATCGCCAGCGTTCCGGTAAACTCCAATCGAAAAGAGCGGTATCAATATGCCCTAAGAATACTTTCATCGTTTCATTCAATCCCAATGTTCCGGCAAAACCGACAGTACAATATTTCTGATCAAAATATTCCGAACACAATTTGCGTAAATCATCAAAATATTGGTAACTCCAACTTGCTTCATATTTTCGAAACATTTTTCTTGCCCACATGTGTAAATTTGTTGCGGTAAGATTTTCCGCAAACAATAATTGTCCGCCGTTTCTCAATGCTTTATGAATTTGTACCAACATCTCACGTCTTGCATTTTCATGGAGACTTGCAACACCGCCAAGAACAGATTTGAAACAAATCACATCAAAATAATTTTCGTAATGAATATCTAAAGCGTTAACCGATTCGTATTTGATTAATTTTTGCAACTCTGGATATTTATTATGAATTGGAGATGCGATTTTTTCGGGATTTTCCAAATCGGAACATGTAACATTAGCGCCAAGCGAAGCAGCCCAAAGTGAAAGTCCGCCGCATCGTCCGCCGAGTTCGAGTACCTTCTGATCCTTCAAGAGTTTTGTTTCGTTTGTTTTATTTTCATTTCGCAAATGATGTTTCCAAAAAGGAAGAGCCTTTGCCCAATTGCTCTTATCCCACTCAATAATATCTGTAATTTTTACAGTATCTCTAATATTTTCCATAACGTTATTAAAATAAATTAAAATTAAAAACTAATAATGATTCAATGGAATAAACATCAGGTAGGCGACTTTTTGCCAAAAGGTCGTGTCGGCGAAACATTGCCTACCTTTCAATCATACCTCTTTTTTGCGGTTCAAATAAAAATTCCAGTGAAATATTACAAAAACTATTTATTCAACAAAATATCCTTAATAGATGACGTAACATAATTTAATTCTTCGTTGGTCATAAGAGGAAAAATCGGCAGCGAAATTCCTCCTTGCCAACGGCGTTCCGCATTGGGAAAATCTTCCGGCAAAAGATTATATTGTGTACGATAATAAGTCATACGATGTAACGGTTTGTAATGAACAGAGACGCCGATTCCTCGTTCATTGAGTTGTTTTATAAATTCGTTACGGTTGACGCGGGATTTTTCTGTTAGAACAATCGGAAAGAGATGCCATGAATGTTCATGCCAATCGCATTGTATTTCCGGCAAATCCAATTCTTGTAACTCTTTAAATTCTTTGAAATAATGACGCGCACACCGTTCACGTTCACTTCGGAATTTCTCTGCCCGTTCAATTTGTGCGAGTCCGATTGCCGCGTTAATATCAGGCATATTGTACTTAAATCCGGGCGCGATAACATCATATTCCCATTTGCCGGATGTTGTAAAACGATCCCAAATATCACGGTTAATTCCGTGAAGTCGCATACATTTCATACGTTTATAAATATCTTCATTTTCCGTAACGATCATTCCGCCTTCGCCTGTGGTGATGGTTTTGTTTGCGTAAAAACTGAAACAAGTAATATTTCCAAAAGTACCAATAAATTGTCCCTTATGTTTTGTTGGAAAAGCGTGGGCGGCGTCTTCAATAATTTTGATGTGATGGCGGCTGCAAATCGGTAGAATTTCAGACATATTCACGCTTTGACCGGCATAATGAACCAATACAACGGCTTTGACTTCAGGATGCTGTTTAATTCCTGTTTCTAAAATTTCAGGAGTTAGTAATGCTGTTCCGTAATCAACATCAAGAAAAACAGGATCGGCATTGAGATAACGGATTATTTCGGCTGATGCGGTGAAGGTCATTATCGGCACGAAAATTTTATCACCGGGTTTAATTCCAATGGCGTCTGCGGCAAGATGAAGCGCGGCAGTACAGGAATTAACCGCAAGAGCATATTTCACTCCGATAAATTCCGTGAATTTTTTCTCAAATTCCGAACAAATATTGGCGGTTGTGAGCCAACCGGATTGAATAACGCGGGTAACATATTCTATTTCCCGTCCCGAACAATCGACTTTAGAAAAAGAAATTTGCATTTTTTGAATTTTAATTTGATAAGGTGATGAGATAAGTGGCGATTATTTTGCAACAATTGCATACAAGGTTTTAAAAATAAGATGGAAATCATTCAAAACAGATTGACTTTCGATATATTCTTGGTAAAGTTGGAGTTTCTGTGGCAATATTTCACTTTTGTACATCGTTTCAGGATTATTAGACGCCGACAGAATTTTTTCTTCATTTCGATACAATATTGATGCATTATCGGTGATTCCCGGTCTGACTTGATGAATGATTTTCCAGTGTTCGGGAAAGGCGTTAACCCATTCCCGCACTTCCGGTCGGGGACCGACAAAACTCATATCGCCGATTAAAACGTTATACAATTGAGGAAGTTCATCCATTTTTGTTTTACGCAAAAACCAACCAATTTTTGTTATGCGGGATTGATCGCCGGGTTGAAATTGTTTCTGTAATGTTGTTTCACAAACTTTCATAGAACGAAATTTATACAAAATGAAATCTTGCCCAAAACGTCCAACTCGTTTTTGACAAAAGAGAACCGAACCTTTTGATGTTACTTTAATTAACGCCGCCAACGCTAAAAATATCGGCGACAATAAGATCAAACCCAAAAGTGATAAGATAATATCAAATAATCGTTTCAACATAATATTCGTTGCAGTTATGAAGTTCGAGTTGCGTTTTCATTAAAACAGGAAATCTGTTAGTACCAAACTATTTATGGTATCCGATCAGCCAAAGGTCGTTGTCGTTCTTCGGTTGATTTTGTTGCAAAAATCGGGAGCGTTAAAATGCCTATCAGCGAACCAATACCGTAACTAATATGAATCATAAAAAAAGTAAAACAAAATAATGGAATATATTGATATTGTTTTTCGCAAGCCTGAATAGACGAAACAAAAGCCAAAAGACAATATAAACAAACCATCACCAACCATAACCATAATACCGGTTGAAATATTGTACTTAAAATAGGTAAACCGATTAGAGACAAAACAAAAAATAACGGTACAAAATGACGAAATTGTAACCCATAACCGCTTATCCATGTCGAATAAATATTCCATTTCCCGTTAACCATACAATTCTGAATAATTCCGCGAAACGTAGAACGGCAAAAATAAGTTACGATAATTTTTGGTGATAATATAATTTTGCCGCCGTGTCTTTTAACCCGTGAAAATAATTCTGAATCTTCATTACGCACTAATCGTTCATCAAAATAGCCGAACTTTTTGAAAAAATCGCCGCGAAAACATCCAAACGGCACACAATCCGATTCACACTCCGGCAAACGATGTTTTCGGCGATAAGTTGCCGCCATTCCAAAACGGTGACTTGTTGTTGCGGCAATAATGCGACCGATCAGACAAGGAATACCCGGTTCAATTTGCCAGTAACCGCCAACAACATCGGCATCGGTGCAATCTAAAACTTCCAAACAAGACGAAATATAATTGGAAGCGTATTGACTATGGCAATCCAGAATAAAATAAGCGTCTATTTCTGTTTCGTAATTTTTAATCGCAAGATTATTTCCAATGGGTTTAATCGCATCCGGATTATTAATCAAAACGATTTGTTGATATTTCACTTGATATTGCGCAATGATTTTTTGCGTGCGATCAGCGCTGCTGCCATCAACACAAACCAACACGGCATTAGGAAATGCATCTATTTGTGACAAAAGAGAGTCAAGGCATTGTGCAACGAATTTTTCCTCATTCCGCATTGGAACAATTAAAAGGATTCGTTTATCTGAATTTATTGCATTGGTCATAAAAACATCCTTTGCTTGATAAAAAAATAAGTATTTGTTTTATTTTCATTTCATTATAATGATCACTCGTCTGATTGGGTCATATCAAATTTGATCCTGATGTATTAAATTCGTTATTCATTTTCGTTATCATCAATTTAATATGTTTTAGTTCTTCGGTTGGTATTTGTTTTGCCTCAATGTTCTCAAAATTCTCAAGACAAAAACGACATTCTCTTGGAATGCTGTTACGTAGATATTTTAAAATTGTTTTATTTGAATCATCAAGAGTAACAAATCTGTGTTTTGCGATACCGCTAAATTCGACGAGCGGCAAACTGCCTTCATTAACCGCTTGTAACATGTTAAATATTACTGAACAATAATAGAGTTGATTATTGTTTATAGTTGTACAGGTTTTTGATAAACAATGCGTCCAAGACTTGGTTGGATTACTATTGGGAGATATAGGAACACCATCGGTATTAAGCGAGTGACAAGTTACCCAAGATTTTTGTGATTCAATCATTTCATATTTCACGCCGAATTTTTGAAATCGCCGAATCGTTTCGCTTAAACTACGATTATAATTTTCTGTATTAATGTGACGTGAAACAACAAATTCAATATCATGATCAACCATCCGCTTCAAGAAATCGTCCTGAACTTTTGGCAACAGAAGCCCATTAGTTATTATAGTAACAACAGACTGTTTCCACGTATTTCGGGCGGCGATAGCGATTGCCTGATAATCAGGATGTAACAGCGGTTCGCCGCCTAACAAAGCAATCGTTTGCGGAGAAATACGTTCAGACCATTGGCGAATCGTGTTGATTACCTCCTCTTTGGGAATCATTCCATGCCGGAACGGATTAAATGATACACAATGTTCGCACTTGAGATTACAACCTTTTACAATAAAAATATTAACGAGAGGAAATACAATTTTTCCTTCTGTATTAACGTAAATATGACGTTTATGGATAACGTGACGAATAACGTTGGCAACATTGGATCGGCGTATGGTTGAAGCCAACTTCCACATTCCTGTTATATTTAATAGATTTCTACAAAAGGTTCTAATATATTTATTCATAACAAAATTAAATGAACAGAATTGATTTTTTACGTTTCAAAAAAAGACGAAATGATAACTGTTACGCATCACCGTTATTTTGCGGTTTAGGTTGGCAATCAATCGAATTTAAGGCTAATATAAGAGCCATCACCAAATATACCGACCGAGTTAAAAACATTCCGTGAACCGACAAAAGGATCACTCCAATAACAAAAGGAATGTAAATAGAGGTTATACCTAAATTTTTTAAAGAAACTCCATGAATTAATATTGGTTCTAATAAGAGTATCACTATCAATGAAATATAAATTATGATTCCCAGAACTCCTCCTTCAACCATCGACCTCAAAAAAAAGTTATGGTAATAAATAGCTTTATTTCCAATGTTCTGAACAGGATAACCGAAATATCCGTATCCCAAAGGATGCTTGCAGAAAGTTTTAAATGCTACGGCAAGTTCTCTTCCGACAAAACCATTCTGTAACTCATATAATATTCCTCCATGCCTGACACTTTGTTTTTGCTGTTGAATTAGTAACGGTTTTGATGGAGTATCTTCTTTATTCAATGGAGTATTTTCTTTATTCATTTGAAGTAGCGTATTGTCTTTATTGGTTTGAAATGTTAAATAATCATTATCGGCGGTTATCGATTCTTTTTTTGTACCGACAAATTTACTGGTCGCTAACTGTAAAAATTCCGGTGAAATTGATACAAATAATACAAAAATTATTGCGGTCATGAACGCAATCCATAAATATTGAAATAAGCGGGATATAAAATATTTATGTTCAAAAAAAGAAAGTACCATAACAAGAAATGAAGAAATAATGACAGCAATCCAGGCAGCCCGCGCGAGTGTCAAAAAAATGACCGTAAAAGGAACCCACAAAAAAATTCCATATAACAATTTTTTATTCTTGGGTAATAATGTCATATTAATCAGTGATAAAAATGCTATACAAAAATAAAAACCGCTTGCTCTTCCTTGATTAGCAAAAGTTCCCATGAATAAATGTTTTTCAGACATTTCTACCATATCTATATTGTTACTTAATAGATATGCAGAACAAACAGATAATTTAGGACAACCGTATGTATCTGCAGCCATGTCATATATTCCAATGAGTCCATAAACGGACATACTTGTTACGATAAAATGTAGTATTAATTTCCATGTATTCCATGAAACGGAAGCGATA
Source organism: Planctomycetaceae bacterium (assembly GCA_031259095.1). GTDB lineage: Bacteria > Planctomycetota > Planctomycetia > Pirellulales > Thermoguttaceae > WRKP01. The sequence goes on from JAIRLW010000147.1 coordinate 11,272, forward strand.
AAATTATATAAGGCAAGAAATCCGATCAAATAAAATATTTCAGTACAAAACGGCACTGCCCATGAAGTATAGGACGTGTAGGAATTACTTATGGCATAGCCGTAATAATGAGCGATAAAAGTTGCAAAAGAAAATGCCCCGATGTTGACGAGGACTGCCCAAAAAATATAAGGACATTTCCATTTTAAGTCGTAACGTAAAATACAGGTAAGAATAAAAAAAATCATCATGTAGTCTGCTGGTTTTATTCTATAAAGAACGCCATAAAATCCAGACGGCAACTCTTTATACTTATAATCGACTGATAGGGTGAGTAGGTAGAGAACCAAAAGTACCATTTGGCAATAAAATAGTACCGTACTATAAAATGATAGACTTTTCTGATTGGAATCAACTATTGATTTAAATATATTCATTTTTATTTATTTTGTTTATAGGTTTTCAAGTGTTGTTATACCCTAGCCCTTTTGAAAATCGTTTTTTGAACTGTAAAAACACCTTAAATTGCGGAGTTAAACGAAAATATAAAACAGGTTTTAAAAGGAAAACGGTATAAAATAAAAAAATTGGTCTATTTTATTTTCGCATATTCCCATAATATGCTTCAAAAATTTGAAAAATGTATCGTTAAATAGATAAACAACAATAGGTCATCTATATTCAAGAAGTGTAAATCTTTTTGGTGATTTTCTAAATAACTGTTCTGCTTCAAAAAATATTTGTCTCAATTCTTCTTTCGTTTTCTTTTCACGTAATCCCCAATAAGGTTCAACAGCATCCCTCATTTCATTTGAAATTATCAAATTTTCGTTTTCAATAAATAATTCATTAAGTAACAAACGACCTGAACAACTAAAATAGGATGGTATCTCTGAAGTACAAGATATTAAGTCGCTGATCTGGACAGGGGAACACACTCTTACCGGTTTATCCATCGCAATACTGTATCCGACATGAGTACCAACTTGATTGGTGATTGTTGCATCGCAAATACTCAACAGTCCTTTAAGTCGTGAAACAAAATTACAATCTTCTGTATGTCCCGAACAAACACATTCATATCCTTTTTCTGTATAAAATTTGTGTAATCCCAGTTGAATATCTTTCCAGAACATACATATTCGTATTGAGTCAAAATCTGATTTGTATTTGTTGATACTTGCAATCAACTTATCCCAATTGGAGTTTTGCTCAACTCCATAATTTGAATGCCCCGGAAATACCAGTAAATTTTTACCTAGTCTATTTCGTTCATTATTTATGTATTCATCAGAAAACAAATTATCAGCATAAAGGAAAGGCGTACCAATTACATAAACTCTATTATCAGTATGGTATTTCTTCACCATATCACGTTCAAAATGACCCCATGCCAAAAACACGGGTATCTTGTAATCATGTAAACCGATTTGACTTTTCGATTGTGTATCAAAAATTGATTCGTCTAAAATTGCTCCATGACTATACGAAACTTTAATCGGGTAAATATCAGGTAATCCAGCATAATTTTTTAGCGCCTTACTGTAACCATAGACGTAGTTCGGATGTCGTAACTCAAAACTTGCCCAATCTAAGTGTGATATTGTTTCTTTTGTGAAAATCTCAATATTTTTTTCGGAGTCAAAACACCAATTAGCAATTTGATTGCCGATACGTCTGACTTTCCGAAACCGCCATAGAGACAGTATCGGATTAAACAACCATGCAAACCTACTTAAAATGGAAATCACTAGCAATACAAAAAAAATTGCAACGCGATTCTTGAGTATAAATTTTGTAATTTTTTCTTTTAACTGCATTTTGATAAAAAATACTTAATTATAAAATTGTTATATTTTATGAGAATTCTTATAGGAAATTTTGCTTTAGCCGTTAGTTGTCGAATTTTAAAATGTATCTGCCGGTTTTGCTATAATTCTTTCGCACCAGTCTCTAACGGCGCCGTCACCGCCGTTTTTATTTAGTACTAAATCTACTTTGTCTTTAACTTCATCAACTGCGTTCGCAGGACAGGCGCTTAAACCTACTATTTTGATTGCCGATAAATCATTCACATCATCGCCGATGTAGGCAGTTTCTGTTAACGATATTCCTGTATCATTACAAAGTTTTTCCAAAATTTTTGCTTTATCGGTTACGCCTTGAAATACGTAATCTACTTTTATCTTTTTTGCGCGATTCTTGACACTATTTGTATTTTCTCCCGTAATGATTGCAGTTTTGATTCCTTGATTACGTAACATTTCAAGTCCCATTGCATCGCGTGTGTTGAATTTTTTTAACTCTTCACCGGATTCGCTGTAATACATTCCGCCATCAGTCAACACTCCGTCAACATCCATTACAAAAAGTTTAATCTGATTTTGAGTTTTAAGTGGAATATTTTTTGCAATATATCGTTTCATCAATTGTTCGACGATGAACCAATCATCAGATTCGTCCATTTCAAAACCGGTATATTCCGGCATTTCGTACAAAGCGATCTTGCCCGACAACCGATTGTTATCCCGTTTAATATTGCCGATTGAATTGATGTACAATGCTCCGTTTTCCATGAATATTCCGTCAAAATCTTGCCGTCGCGGTCGATGTTGATAATTGTAATTGATTGGTTGTCCTGATTTGTTCCAATAAAATCGTTTATTTCTGACAACGGTTAAAAGTGAATCCGCTTTTTCATTGATCAATTTTTTATACGCTAAATCAATATCGTTGCTTTTAAGTAACGGCGACGTAGCCTGAATGAGTAAAAAATAATCGTCGTCTTTGAAATGATGACGATTGATAAATTCAAGCATGATGCTTTCGGTTGACGATGTATCGGACGCATTTTCGGGTTGCCGATCATAAATTGTAACTTTAGACAAGTTTAATTTTTTAACAGTTTCTTTAATTTCGATTGAATCAGTTGCAATAATTGTTCGGTCAACACAAATTGCATTTACAGCAGCCGAAGTTGTCCAATAAATCAACGGCTGCTTACAAAGCAGTTTGATATTTTTGAGCGGAATCGATTTACTACCGCCGCGAACAGGAATAAATGCAATATTCATTCTGGCGAAATTATGTAATTATTTGATTATTTGTTACTTTTTTTGAATAATTCGTATTTACTTGCAATAATTCCATTCTCAATCCTCAAACAGGGAATCCCATCAACAATCGGGTAAACCCTCAAGGAATCAGGACTGAATAATACATTGTCCTTTTTGTATAACGGCGTTTTAAACAATGGATCCGCGAGAACAGATGACGAAATTTCCCGAACATTTTTTTTCTGTATTATCATTACAGCGGTCGGATTTAATGGATTGAAATAATACGAGCATAATCTGTATTCCAAGACGTCGAAACCAAGTTTTACCGCTGTCTCCTGTAATCCCGTTACATATCCATAACGATTCATTCTCTGTTTGCCTTCATCATTGGCAAGTTCATAACTCGGTTCAATCAGAATCAAATATTTTTTTGTGATACGAAATAATTCTTTCAATATTGATTCTTCATTACCTCTGTTTGGTTCAATTGCCTGATTGGTATAAACGATGTCAACCGCATTGTCGGCACACGGAATATTTAACAAATTACCTGTAAATAACGTTGTATTTTTGTTTCCTTGTTTATTGAGCCATTTTCGTGCAAAAGCAACGCGCGACCAACTAATATCAAAACCATAACTTGCAACCGGCGTATTCTGAAACTGAGATAACACAACACTCAACTGATTTCCTTCTCCTATTCCTGCTTCAAGTATTGATTCAGGAGTTGGCAATAATGATCGTATTATGTTCACTAATTCAGCGCCGACATTTTCACGCCATTTTTTTATTTCCAGTTTTTCCATATCGGCAGTATAACTTCCTGCCTGTAAATCGTAGGCGATCTCAATAACATGAGGCGTATTATTAACGTCATATTTGTTTCGTAAATATTCGGAAATATTGACGCCTTTCTGATATAATTCTTTTAATTCCCTGATCGAAATTGTTTCAATTTCTTGCTCTAATAAATTATTTGACATGATTTTATTTATTGTTATTGGTTAATTAAATGACCCGTATTTGTAGAAACGCAATGCGTTGCGTCTCTGCAATGCGTACCTCCAATATACTACGCAACTTTTCGTTTTAATTTATGCCGTTGTTCCTTTTCAATTGAAAGTATTTCTTGTTGCCGAAATGTTAAGGCATGAACTACATTTCTCAAGTCGCGTGTAACTCTTCGCAAACCATCAGGTTCTAAACTTGCCGCGTGATCCGTCCCTTTCCACAAATGACTCATCGTAAAATGCCGTTCAAAATATTGTGCGCCAAGCGTCAACGCCGCAATATCCGCCGAAATTCCATTGTGGTGTCCTGAAAAACCGATACCGCCAACACGCGATCCATAATGTTCACGTATCCGTACTAAATCTAAAAGACAAAGGTCTTCCATCGGTACCGGATAACCTGAAACACAATGATACAAAATCAAGTCTTTGACACGTGAACGTGTTTCAAAAAACTTAACAATAGATTCTTCTTCTTTATGAGTTGTCATTCCGAGCGAAATATCTATCCGACCTCCATAATTGTCGCAAATATAATTAAGCATCTCAAAGTCAAGATTCGACGCGGATGGAATTTTGATATAAGCCGGATTAAGCGATACGATTTGCTTTGCCGATGTCATCTCCCACACAGAAGACGAATAATCAACCTTGAACAGTTTACAATGTTCCATTAATTCACGATGTTGGTCAACCGTAAATTCCAAAAATTCACGGTGTTCTCCATACGTTTTTCCGTAACTATTTTGCGGATTCGGATGCGGCGTATTATATTCAAATTGATTCAATAATTCTTTAGGCGATCTTTTTTGAAACTTAACCGAATTAACTTTACAAAAAACAGCCGCAACCGTAATCATTTCCTTAGCAATTTCCAAATCGCCCTTATGATTACAACCAACCTCCGCTATAATATATGGTTCCATATAAATTCCTTTCTGTACTGAAAATCAGATCATCTATAATTTTTTTTGTTTTTTCATCAAAATTTGTCTTGAAAAAAACAAAATACAAATCACAAAAACGATAATCCGTACTAAAACATCCAGTAACATTGCTAGAAATAATCCGAAACTGCCCCAACGTGAAATTGACCAATACGCAACACTTAACATGACCGTCGTTCCAAAGATTATTGTTATAAAATTTAACCACACAAAGCCGACGCCGGTTGCCGCCGTATAAACTGTTCCCGCTAAAACTGCAAGTAAACAATAAACCACAAACAAAAATATTACCCCATTACCCACAATAAAATCATTGCCGAAACAACTCATAATCTGTCTTGGGAAAATAATAATCGGTAACAAAATCACCAAAACAACAGAGATATTCAATCCCAGTTGCATAAAGATTATTTTTCGCAACTGCCTTACGTTTTGATTACCTTGTGTTTCACTCGCCATTGGTAACGTAACATTGTTCACTATATCCGGTAAAAACGATGCTATCGAATAAAATACCATCAAAGCGTAATAGATTCCCAACTCTCCCGCACCATTGGGTTGTAACCTCTGTATCATTTGACAAATCCAAATTCCGCCCGACATAATCGTACCGCACATCACTGTCGGTAAACTAAATTTCCAAAGTACCGGTAATTCCTTATAAGCGTCAAAAAAATAATAACGTAACTTATGTGTTTTAATATTGTAAAAAATAAAAATGCTGTTTATAATGACATTTACTAATGTTACAAACAAAAGAGCCATAACCGCACCATGAAGTCCGCTCCAATTTGCCCCGATCCAATAAGCCGGTATCGTTAATACGCCAACAATCAAAATGACATTCGCCTGTCCCTTGAAATCTTGAAAACCCGACATCATACTGTATTGAGTTGACGTAAACGTCAGCAGGAATAATAGCAACGCCCCCCACCTCATCTCATGGACTAAATCCGGTGCATTCAATAACGTTTCACAAAGTTGCGGAATACTAAAATAAAAAATTGTTGTAATAACTAATGATAGAAAAAACGACAATGAATAATTCAAACCAATAATCCGTCCAACACGCTCTTTGTCTGATTGTAACAGTTCTGCAATATATTTTGTTGCGGTTAATCCCATTCCAAAACTCGAAAAAATAACAAACATCGACGCGGTTGCACGCACTAATCCAAATTCGCCAAATGTTTCTTTGCCTAAAATTCTCGCAACAAGAACCATTGCAACAAATGTTAAACCTCGTCCAAGCCCATGTCCAACAACCGACCAAAAGATACCGCTTGCAATCCGTTTTCCAATCGGCGATTGTTGTACGCGATTCAAAACAGGTCGGCATATTGACGGGCAATATTGTTCGGCAATTGTTGACAAATTCATGAGTAGTTCTAATATTATTTATTATTCCGCAGCAGATGGAGTTGCTAATACAAAAAGACTGCCGCCAAATAAACGCACATAAAAATCCGTATTTAAAATTAAGTACAATAGACTCTTTGGTAACGTTGTTAATCGATTGTAAAATCGTTTCGCCGGTAAGCCGAAAGCAAGACCATAATGCCATGTTAAAATGTTATATCCGCAATCTTTCAAGGTATAGAGTGCGGTTTCTTTCTGAAAAAAATGTTTATGTCCCAACCGTTTATAATTTAGTGACGGAAAATTTCTCAATATATCGAACACATTGATCACTAAAGGAATATTAAAAATAAAATATTGTCCTCGATTTCGAATACATCGAAGAAAATCAAAACAATTATCAATATGTTCAAAAACATCAATCAATAAAATGATTTCATAATAATCGGTGGTTTCTAAAAAATCGGTACAATAAAATGACAATCGGTCTGTTTTTTTATTGCAACACATTTCTATTGCGTCGGGAGCAATATCAAAACCATCAAAAAATACACCGGACAATTTAATATGCAATTGATTCAAAATCTCGCCGGCGCCACAACCAACTTCTGCGATTTTTGTTAATTGAAAATTCTGATATAAAGGTATCTTTCTGATTAAACGCATAATCTGTTCTGCTTTATAAGGCGATTCTTCTTCATGCCATGAAGGATTAAATAATTTATAACGCGAATCTTCCTGGTTATAGATATTCTGAGAATTATACATTAGTTATTTATTTTTTACGGTTCGATAAATTAGTTTGTTCTATACTCATTGCACTTTAAAATTCGGTTTTTATTTTTAGAACACAAAATATATTCAATAAACATTTAATTATTTTCAAGTCGAAAAATTGTACGATGAACCCTATTTTCG
>JAIRLW010000152.1 GCA_031259095.1 Planctomycetaceae bacterium
GGTAATGCTTGTTTTGCACTATCGTAGTTGATACACGCAAGTGCTAATTGGCTTTGGTTGTTCATACAGACGGCACGGCGTCCTGCTTCCCGTGCGGCATTGACTGCCGGCAAGAGCATTCCCGCCAACATGCTGATAATCGAAATCACCACCAGAAGTTCGACTAATGTAAAGCCGAATGGTGAAGAACGAACAAAAGTTAAGAATTTTGCGGAAAAACATGGAGAAAACAAGCACTCTCCGCTATCCGTTCTTAACTCTCCTCTACATCTAGCCCCCCCCCCCCTGTCTTGCCCATTTTAACATTTGGCTTTTTGCCAAAAACATTGCCAAAGGTCCGATCAAACATTTCACTAAATTTTCCATTGTGATGCTCCTTATTTTCTAAAGTTTTACCAAAATAATTGCGAAACGTTGCCGAAAAAAACGGAAAAAAGCATATCGCAATCGACATAAATTTATAGTTTACGACGAATCAGAAAAATTGTCAAGCAAGAAATTTTCTTTTTGATGGATTTCCGAAAATTTTTTCAGATTATTTTGGAATTTGAGGAATGTAATCATAAAAATAGGTTAATATCAGGTAGGTGACCTCTTGATTTTTGGCATAAGTAATAAATAATTATCCCCCAACATGCGAAACAATCAAGTATTTTCTACTATTCACCAATCACCAATATTCACCAAACCTAAACCATACTTCCCAAAATGAATAAACGTCTTATTTTTATTGTAAAAATAGTGATTGTTCTGGCGATTTTCGGCTGGATTGGCTGGGAACTTCAAAAGTCGTGGAGCAAGATTAACCAGATTCAATGGCAACCCAATTATTACTGGTTGACGCTTTCCGCAATTTTTTACGGTGTTTCTTATATTCCGTCGGTGTTTTTCTGGCATTATTCTATGCGATTGCTGGGTCAGCGTCCCGGTTTGTATGAAACATTTCGTGCCTATTATATCGGGCATCTCGGCAAATATATTCCCGGTAAAGCAATGGTTGTTGTTATTCGGGCGGGTTTACTAAATCGTGAACGAACACGGTTAAGTATTGCGGCGGCAACAGTTGCGTTTGAAACACTTAACATGATGGCAGTTGGCGGATTTATTTCGGCGTTGATTGTTCTGATTTGGTTCCGTGATTTACCGGACGGTCAATATCTCACGTTGATTGCTTTAGGTTTAATGTTTTTTGTTGGTTTACCGGTATTTCCTCCAGTGTTTCGGCGTTTAGCGAAACGAATCGGAGTTGGTCGCGGCGATCCCGAAATTGACGAAAAATTAAAAAAACTACAAATCCAAAATGTATTTTTTGGTTGGTGTTTGATGAGTATTGATTGGTTATTACTTGGTTTAAGTCTTTGGGCGTCTATTCGAGGTATTGGCCTTGATACCGGTTCTTTAACCGATCATTTGCCACGCTTGGTGCTGGCGGCGACACTTTCGGTTGTTGCCGGATTTGTTCTGATGATTCCCGGCGGATTTGGAGTTCGTGAAATTGTTATTACTCAAATTACCATTCCTTTATTGGTTATTCTTCTGATGAACGCCGATTCAGGATTGACCGCGCCGGACGCTGAAAAATTAGCGGTTCTGTATGCTCTTGTGGTTGCTGGCGTGCAACGCGGAATTTCAATCATTTCCGAACTGGTTATTTCCGCAATCTTATGGCGCAACCGCAATTAAAGTTAGATATTTGAGAGGCAGGCAATCTTTGGTCGTGCCGGTTGAGTTGTACTTAATTGTCCCTACACAGAAATGATAGGGACACAAGAGACGACAGGGACTAATGAGACAAAATAATCGGAAAAAATAGAAGTTACGCTATAATTCATCCTTATATCTTCGGAGGACTGCACGGTAGAGTTGCGTTACCGGAAAATTGTCAACAGAATCGGTCCATTCGTTGACGGATTCCGATTTTTTTGTTTCAGGTTCTTCGGCGTTGCCGGAAGGTTGAACAATTTCGGTTGCGTTTGTTTTGTTTGTAACAATATGTCGTTCCACCGTTGCCGTCCCATTGAGCAAGGTTTGGAGACCGGAACCGTTTAACACCATTTCGGCATGTTCATCTTTTTGAAGAACCGCTTTCCAAAAATAATTGGAAACACAAATAATTGCCGATTGAAACCGTTGATCGTTTCGGGCTAAAAGTGAAAAAATCCGACCGCCGTAAATCCGGTGATCACCGCCTTGAAATGTTACCAAATACCGGTCATTCCGACTCATCGCGTCAAACGGAATACGACGTTGATTCGCTTTGGTCGGTCCGACAATACTATCGTCTTTAGTTCCTGTTATGAAAAGTGCGGGAACATTAATCGGAGCATAAATCTCCAGAAAACTTTTGCCCACGTAACGAATAGGCGGACTCATCGCCAAAACCGCTTTGATTCGGGAATCGTAAAGCGAATCGCCGTTATCGGAGGGAATCTGACCGGCAACAAGCAGCGAAGCCAAACAACCAAGATCGTAACCGCCAACTCCTATCCGGTTGGGATCGAGTTTAACCGCAATCGGATGATTTTTGTTATCGTTAATAAATTGTTCCAAATTGTCCAAAACAAATTTAATATCTTCCGCACGAGTTCGTCCGTTCCAGTTATGCCGGTAAGATTCTTTGAACTCGCTCAAAATCAGGAATTTTCCTGTGCCTTTCCAGATATTTTCGTCGCTTCCCGGATGTTGCAAAAAAACAGCGGCGAATCCCTGCGATGCCCACGCATGGGCAAGATAGGAACAGCAATCAATCGAACCGCCCAATCCGTGCGAAAATACAATAATCGGTAATTTTTCCTCGCCGTTTTTTGCCGGATAAAATATTTTTACCGGAATTGTCCGATTTCGCGCCGCGTCATGCCAAATAAAACGGACACTATTGACCGTTGCGGCTTCTGTTACGTTCAAAATAATAAACGTAATCAACATAAATACAAAAGGAACAAAACTTTTTTTCATTATCGTTTCCTATTTCTGTTTGCCAAAAACAAATTGGAATTATCTGGAAACGCGGGCGTTTTGCCCGCAATAATAAAATAACGTTCCGTCGTTCTATACAGGCAGAACGCCTGCGTTTCCCCAAACAACTCATGACCGTACACAGGATAATGTACCTTCCAAATCGTTAGAAGGGAAAAAAAGAAAAACTTTTTCAGTTCCAGATCAGCGGGAATTTTCAGAAATCAATACGAATATAGCAGAAGAACCGATTTTACCGATTGCGTACCACAGACCACAAAATTAGTTAATAGT
>JAIRLW010000163.1 GCA_031259095.1 Planctomycetaceae bacterium
TTCACTGTTTTTGTCCGGTAGGTTTCTTTTTAGCATCAATCATTCTTTTGACTCTGCATAATGAAACAGTTTACCCGATCCGCGAAATAGAAGACCCGAATTTTCAGCGTTGCGCGGGATTTACCTAAACAAATTTGTAAACAAAAAATGAACAATTTTTGAAAACAATCAGAAAGAATTAATCATCAGCCTGATCGCCGTCTTTAATAACAAACGTTGCGCGAAGTCTTGCAACTTCAGCAGCGAGACCGGCTTGTTTGACACTTCGCAAAACTTCTTCAAAATTTTTATAAGCAGCCGGAGCCTCGTCAAGCGGATAACGTCGGCAATTTGTTAAAATATTGTCGTTTTCCATCTCCTGATCCACCATTTTTTGGTCAAGCGTTTTAATAGCGTTACGGCGTCCCATTACTCGGCCCGCGCCATGATTGATACTGTACGCGGTTAATTCCGCACCGGATAAACCAACCATCACCGCAGAACCTCCGCGAGGATTGCCCGGTAACAAAATCGGATGTCCGGTGGTTTCAAACGGCGTTCCTTTCAACGCATGATGTCCAGCCGGAAACGCACGAGTTGCGCCTTTTCGATGAACCAACACCGATTGATCATGCCAGTTTTCACGCCGCACAATATTGTGACTAATAAAATACACCAACGACGCTTTGACGGCGGGAAAAACTTCCCGAAACGATTCCCACACCAACACATTGATTAAAAGATGATTTATTGTTGCAAAATTTGCGCCGAGCGCCATATCGTCGAGATAATCGTTTGCGGAATGCGAACCGACCGGAGCATACGCCATTTCACGATCTCCGCCGGGATAAGGAATTCCCCATTCTTTGAATTTACGCTGTAATATTTTGAATTGTTCTGTCGCCAAAATGTTACCGAAACCGCGTGAACCGCAATGCGATAAAAACGCAACATAACCATCTTTCAATCCGAAAATTTCAGCAGTTTTCCGCATTTGTTTGTCGTCATTTACCGAAACAATTTCACATTCGCCAAAATGATTACCGCCGCCGTAGGAACCGAATTGAGTCATTTTTTCACTGAATTGTGACAAATATTTTTCCTTCACAATCCGGTTAAGCCGGTGTTCCAACGCTTCAATCGATTTATCGTGACCGAAATGAATGGAATCTTCGCAACGTTGCGTCCATTCAAAAGGAATCCCGAATTGTTCACAAATAGATTCGGAGGCGCCTTTGATCACCGCTTGCCGTGTTAAGTTTTCGGAAAACTTTTTACCTTTCGGAACACTTCTTTGACCGGCGCCGGCTCCAGTTGGTATCCGTTCACAAATGGCTTTGATTAAATGCCGACGGATTTTTTGTTCTTTAATTTCTTCCGCCGGCAAATCAAATTGTAACAAGGACATCGAGCATTTTATATCAACACCAACCGGACCCGGAAAAACATGCGACGGCGATACCATGACGCAACCAATCGGCACGCCATATCCGACATGAGCATCGGGATTCAGAATCACTTCTGTAACACCGGTTGCACATCGTGCGTTGACGGCTTGTCCCAATGTTTTGTCGTCAAATGTAGCGCGAATCGCCGCCGTTCCAATCACCGGAATCGGAGGACAGGAATCTGAAACAAGTTTGGAAATCGCGGCATTTTCTGTAGGAATCAGTTGCATGGTTAAAAATACTGCCTTAATAGTTTCTTTAATATCTTTACACGGTAAGAAATTTCGTAACTATTCAATGGAATTTTCAGAAAGATTTCGAGTTCATTTTTATATTCATTACACTTTAAATTCGTTTTTTATAACAAAAAAATAACGTTATACATTTTTTGTCCCGCTAGGGACTATTGATAGTGGAGAGTGTTCGCAAGCGGAGTTACTGTCGTTAGGGTAAAAAATCCACATGCAATACTATCCACTTTCCGCTATCAACTCTCCACTAAAAAGTTCTACCAACATATTGTCCCTAACGGGACAGAAAAATAAACATTCAACACACCACTGAATAATTACGGGGAAAACTTCACTACTGAATAGTTACAAGAAATTTCCTGACTATTTTGGAATTTTGTGGAGTAGCGGGAACATTGTTTTAGGTCAAGAATCAGGAGGTAGGCGACGTTTTGCCAAAAAGTTTTCACCCACAGTCGCGTCAATTGCGATTTACCCGACGCCAACAGGCAATGCCTCTCATAAAGATTTTGATCATTGAATTCGATAGACAGTTACGGTTTATTCTGCGGGTGCGGCGTTGGATAGGACAACCGGAGCAAGAGTTGGCAAGGCGGATGCGGGGATCCGCGTGTAATTGTAATAAAAAAATTCGGTCATCAATATGAGGACGGCAAGCGATAATGCCATCACCGAAACACCAAGCAGAGTTTGAAACAAATCATTTTCTTTTCTGTATTTATAAAACAGAAACGGAACCGCGACAATTCCTGCTCCACCAACAAAATCAAAACCAAGCAGATAATAGATAGTAGAAGAAAAACCGACGCCAAGTTCTTTGTAAGGTTGAAAAACCAACAGAATAATATTGATCGTAATCAACGCCAACAATAAAAATCCGCCTGCTGTTAAACACAATCCGGCGCCGATTTCTATTGATTCACCTTTTTCTTTTCTTTTTTCTTCTTTTTTCTTCTTTTTTCCACTGGTTTTACTGTTTTTTCGGACGGTATCAATATTTATTTCCGGCAACGCGGTTTCTTCCGGTTCATTATTTGTCAGGAAAGTTGAAGGAACTTCGCCCAAATTTTCACTTTCCGGTAATTCCGTTTCGTCTGAAAGAGAGTTAAGAGGATTATCCGAGAAGAGTGCATCAATTCCGTTTTCGTTATTTTCTTCATCGAAATTGAAGTTAAAATCGAGATCATCCGATTTATTTTCATTATCTTGAGACACGGGATTCTCCTACTTCATCATCGGGTCAATACTAAAGTCAGAAAAAAACTCTATTCATCGTATATCGACCAAACGATCAACGATATTTTATTGTATTTCCCATTATTTGCAAGTTCCTGAAAAAAACTGATTATTCACAGGCTGGTTATTAAAATGGGTAAAATTTTCAGGTTGTTTCGGAATTTTGTGTGATCATTGTTCACGTGAAGAATCCAAGAGGTAGGCGATGTTATCTATCTTTTGTCCCAACAGTCCTTATTCTCCCATTTGTCCCTAACATTTTTTCAGTGAAGGGATATTAAGGGATATTAGGGACAAATGGAACATGAAGGGACAACATTTTCCATGATCAATTGTTCAAGGTTATTCATTGAGCGGATACGTTGACAATGTAGGCGGTGTATGTAATAATTTTGAAAAATGTAATTGCGGTTGGGAATTTCTAAAAATATTATTTTTAAGGATAAAAATTTCCCGCAAAAACACAAAGTTCACAAAGAAAAATGGTAATCGTTCACAAGTAAGTTTATTATTTTTATTCGGATAATAAAATTTCTTATCAATTGTTTTCATTGAAAACGAGGGTGTTCTTTGTGGTTTTGTGAGATGTCATTTGAATTTTTAGAAATTTCCGGTTTCTTTTTGATTATTTCCAATGCCTTTTGAACGACTTTCTGCCTCTGACCTCGACAACACCGCAAACAAGGCGGTTACTGCCTTGCAAAAGGGACAAATTGTTGTCCTGCCGACGGAAACTGTTTACGGTTTTGCGGTTCGGGCATTCGATGAAGCAGCGGTTGAACGTTTGATTCAACTAAAAAAACGGTCGGAAAATCACCCGTTGACGTTGGCATTTTCGGGAATGGAATCAATTTATGATTTTGTGCCGGAAATGGAACCTTTGGCTCTTCGTTTGGCGCGGCGTTGTTTACCTGGTCCGGTCAGTTTGGTTTTAGATATTCCTCCTCGCGAAAGTGATTTTTATCTGTTGCCGCCGGCAGTTCAAAATGCGGCGTCGCAAACGGTTTCTCAGGGCAAAACGGTTTGTTTTCGAGTTCCCAACCATCCCGTAACATTGAAGGTTTTGACCCAATTAGGTGAACCGATTATTTTGACCAGCGCAAACCGAACAGGTCAAGGTGAAAAATTGACCACCGACGAAATCATTGCTGAATTAGGAAATGGAATTGATTTGATCGTTGACGATGGTAGGTGTCTTGAAATGAAGCCGTCCACTGTTCTTAGGGTTTCGGCGGGACATTATTCTATTTTGCGGGAAGGCGCGCTCAAACGGGAAACGCTTGAACGGTTGACGGCACGAATGATTTTGTTTGTCTGCACGGGTAATACTTGCCGAAGTCCAATGGCGGAAAGGATTTGTGAACATCTGATTGCGGAACGTCTTCGTTGTTCGCTTAATCAGTTGGAGGAACACGGTTTTGTGGTTCTTTCGGCGGGAGTTGCGGTTGGCAATGCTGCACTGGCGAATCCTTATGCGATTGAAGTCCTTCGGAATCGAGGACTTGACCTGACCGATCATCGGTCGCAACAGTTGAATGAAACACATGTACGGTTTGCCGATCACATTTTTGCGATGACACGAAAACATCGTGAAACAATTCTTTCCCATTGGCTTAGTGCGGATACACGGTTAAATGTTCTTCGTACTGACGGCGGTGATATTGCCGATCCCTTTGGTTGTTCGGAAAGTGTTTATGAAACGTGTGCGCAACAAATTGAACTGGAAATTGCTAAACGTCTTGATGAAATTTTATGAAACGGTATGGTTATACGTTATTGGAAATTCTGATAGCGACCGCGATTCTCCTTCTTGGGTTAACCGCGATACTGGGAATTATGCGTTCAACTCATCAGCGGTCAGTTGCCGCCGCAGATTTAGCAGACGCTCAACTTGCTTGTCAAACTCTTCTCAATGAATTTTTGGCTCAGCAATCCCGAATTAAACCGATGGAAGCAAAACCGATTGAAGGATTACCAAATTGGAAAATCACGGCTGCCGTGTATCCGGCAACACAACCCGGACTTTTTACGATACATGTTACCGCACAAAAATTCGATTTCAATACAAAAATGCCGACCGGAATAATGTACCAATTACTCCGCTGGGTACCGCAAGACCGCGTTGAAATTCCCGAAAATAATGAAACTATCGAAGGAATCCAACTCCTCGAAAACCCGTTTTAGTAGTTGAGAGTGGACAGTTGATAGTGGATAGTATCGCAAGCGTTATGTTTTACCGTAGGGAACTTCTAAAAATTCGTTTTTTGATCGACCGAAATCGACTAAAATCGATTTTGGTCGATTTCAGTCGAAGTTTTTAGACGTTTTCCATAAGGTATTTTGAGAGATTCCCCATCGGAAAAACTCATGCGGCGTAATGATTATTTGGTTGCAGATTGTCGATTTGCGGCGTAACAACTTGTAATTCGCCGACCGTTGTTTCTACTCCGTCCATATCCGCGATAATATAAACAGGGCGTTGTTTTGTTTCTTTCAAAATACGTCCGAGATATTCTCCTTGAATACCGCTGGAAATCATCTGCATGGCTCCAAAGAAAAGGATCAAGGAAAGTAATGTTGGATAACCCGGCTGATCAATACCGTACAAAATTGTCCAGATAATATTGCCGATGGCGTAAGCGGAAGCAGTGCAGGCGAAAAAGAGACCAAGATAAGTCCAGATTCGTAACGGTAATGTTGTTGATGCGGTTAATCCGTCCAGAGCGAAATTCCAAAGTTTCCAGTAATTCCATTTTGTTTTACCGGCAATTCGTTCCGGTTGGTCGTACAAAACGCCGCAACTGCGAAAACCAACCCAATGAAACATTTCCTTCATAAATTGGGTACGTTCCTGCATTTGCAAAACGGCATTGACCGCGTTCCGGTTTAACAGACGGAAGTCGCCGGTATCGCGCGGAATGGGTTGTTCGGAAATCATGTTGAAAATCCGATAAAAAATTTGAGAACTCCACCGTTTCAGAAAAGATTCATCGTTCCGGTTTTTACGTGTTCCATAAACAATGTCGTAACCTTCTTTCCATTTTTCGAGAAAACGGGGAATGATTTCCGGCGGATGCTGGAGATCGACGTCCATTGGAATCACCACATTTCCGGCGGCGTGTTTCAAACCGCAAAAAAGGGAGGCTTCTTTACCGAAACTTCTGGAAAGGGTGATAATTTTAACTCGCGGATCATTCCGGCGATATTGCCGAAGAATCTCCGCCGTCCGATCCGTACTGCCGCCGTCTATAAAAAGAAATTCATAAGTATATTCCGAAACAGTATTCATTACCGCGCGAACTCGTTCAATGAATAATGGAATCATCTCTTCTTCATTCAAAACAGGAACAAGAATCGTAATAACACAAGTCATCGGTTTCAAGAAAGTAAAAAGGAATCAGTCGGTTTGTTACGTTATCAATCGTCATAGACAATTGATCAAGATTGAAAAAAAAGATACTTTGAGCGGTTAAAAATTGTTCTTTTAGTTATGAGAATCATTAGGAGGTATAACGACGTTTTGCCGAAAAGCAAAGAGGGAGACGCCGCACCGTAACAAATAAAAACGGCAAACATCCTTGCCGTTTGACAAAGAAACTATGACCGTAATAAACGAATTGGTTCTTCCACAACAGAATGTTTCCGCAGTAACAACAAAAACGCACCCCTTCGACTCCAAACAAATTCAAAAATTGCTTTTGTGAATTTAGAGGAAATAGGGAGGGGAGGGTAAAAGATGTCATAAATACTCCAATTGATTGAAGTTTTGCTGTCTTTCTTTGTCACACCAAAATAGTCGAGAACCAACCATGCGGGATATTAGGAAATTTTCCCACCTCGTGTCAAGAGGAAAATTGAAATAAAATATTGGGAACTTCTAAAAATTCATTTTTATTCACAATCACCGATTTATTTGTCCCAATTTGTCCCTTTTGTCCCTAAAATAGGGGTGTTTGACTGTGTGATGACACCCCTACCATTGCGGTTCCTGAGACCTTCCCCTTGCAAAAAAACAAAAAAAATGATATAAATTGACAAGTTTTCTGTTCCGTTGTTTGTTTCGGACTTGTGTTTTCGAATGAACGGATCAGAAAATAAATCTTTTAGTAAAACCCGAAAATTAAATTATTCCCTGTCTGTAAGGAAAAAAACATTATGGTCACAGCGACTTCGGAATTTGATTTGAAACAAACAATCTTGTTTGACGGACCGTTTGGTCCCATTGAAACGGATCAATTGACTCAAGCGGTTAGTTATGATTTCACCCAATTCGATGTTCTTCGTGAAGCAATCAACGAATTAGAGTTGAAAGAAATGCGCGAGGAACTTAGTCCTGCGGGGCGTGTTCGTCTTGGCGTTAGTCTTTATTTGGCGGGGCGATATGATCTTTCGGTTGCCGCGCTCAAAAAAGGCGATAGCGGAGCATTGGCATTGTATTATCTCGCGCGTTCCTTTTTCGCGTTGCGGCGATACGATGAAGCCTTAAAACATTACGATCTTGCGCAAAAATCCGGCTATAGTGTTGATGTTTGCCGACTCGGAAGAGCGGAAGTTTATCGTTATCAAAATCAGCCGGAAGAAAGTCTCAAGGAACTAGACAAACTTTCCGGCGCAATTGAACAAACCGCAGAATATCTGTATCAACGCGGCGCAACAGTGTCCATGTATGGAAATCTGGACGAAGCGGTTAAATTGTATGAGCGTGCGGTTGCGGCGGATAAAAATCATCCGGGCGCGTTGTTTGGGCTGGCTTTGGAACGGGAACGCGGCGGATATGACGAAGAAGCCCTCGATTTATACAAAAGAGCCGCCGCCCATTTTCCCGCCAATGTCGGAACGTTATTCAATCTCGGACTGCTTTACGAAGATTTAGAACAATATGAGCAAGCCGTTAGTTGTTATCAACGGATTCTCGACGCTTATCCGACCAATCAAAAAGCCCGACTGTTTCTCAAAGACGCTAAAGCGTCCAGCGAAATGCACATCGATGAAGAAGCCCAACGGAAAAAGGATCGAATAGGTCAAGTGTTAAGTATTCCGGTTTCTGACTTTGAACTTTCAGTGCGAAGCCGGAATTGTTTGAAATCAATGGGAATCGCTTCACTTGGCGATCTTTGCGCTCACACAGAACAAGAATTGCTCAACAGTAAAAATTTTGGCGAAACCAGTTTGGTTGAAATTCGTGAAATGTTGACGCTCAAAGGGCTTCAACTTGGACAGTTTGCTCCCAACAATAAACAAACGCCGGAACCTGTTGAAATGGAAACGCTCACTCCTGACGAGCAGGCGATTTTATTACGACCTGTTACAGATTTGAATCTTTCTGTTCGTGCCAGAAAATGTATGAATCGGCTTAGTATTCAGACTATCGGCGAACTTGTACGCAAAACCGCCGACGAATTGCTTGAATGTAAAAATTTTGGCGTTACCAGCCTGAAAGAAATCCGCGAACGATTAACCGTTTACAATATCAAATTGCGCGGCGAATAAATATCTATTGGGAATCTCTAAAAATATCGTTTAAAGATTTTTAATTCTTTTGATTAATTGTCCCATTAGTCCCTATCGTCCCTAAAGTCCCTTTTTATAGAGACATTAGGGATTGTTGATTTTTCATAAAACGTTGTGGTTAAAATGGTAT
>JAIRLW010000291.1 GCA_031259095.1 Planctomycetaceae bacterium
TACACAAACCTAGAAGTAGTAAAGACTTACGAAATAAGCGGTTTCCCAAATCACTCGTGCAATTGGAAATGAACCATAAAAAACAACCCCTCACCGTCAGGTAGGCTATAATACTAGCACCCCTTTCGGGGCTAATATAAAAAATAAAAATTCCACTGATATATTACGTTCCTTGATTATTGTTTTGACTGCTTATGTTTAAGACGGTTTGTCCTCACTGTTCTCAGGAATACACGCTTGATGATTCGTTACTCGGTAAAACGGCGAGTTGCAAACGTTGCCGGAACGTTTTCACGTTGAAACCGTATCAAACGAAACAATCTATTAGTTACGGCTATTTTGAGGATGATTCCGGTTTTGAACTCCAACAACCCAATGCCGCTAAATCCGTTCAGGAAGAACTTCGACCACTTCCCGATCCAAAATTCGAAAAACGGTTTTCACCGGAATCGGGTATCTGGAATGTCGGCGACGTCATCCTTGGCGTTTACGAAGTGAAACCGATTGCGCCGGATATTCCGTTTGCGGAAGGCGGAGTCGGCGTTGTTCATCGGGTTTATCACCGCGAATGGGATCGAGACCTCGCCGTTAAAAGTCCAAAACCGCAAGTGTTTCAAACAGAAAGCGGAAAACAAAGTTATGAAAAAGAAGCGCAGACATGGATTGAACTCGGTTTGCATCCGAATATTGTGACGTGTTATCTTGTCCGGCGTATTTCAAATATTCCGCGTCTTTTTGTCGAATTTGTGCCGGACGGAAGTTTGCGCGATTGGATTCGCGACGGTCGTCTTTACGAAGGCGGTTCCGAAGCGGCGCTGCTTCGGATTTTGAATATCGCAACACAATTCGCTTGGGGATTGGAACACGCTCATCGGCAAAAGTTACTCCACTTAGATGTGAAACCGGCAAACGTGATGATGGCGGGTCAAACGGCAAAAGTTACCGATTTCGGATTGGCTCAGGGAATCGCCGAACTTCAGGACAGCCGAAAATGGAAACAGAATGATCTCGGAAATATTAACGTTTTAGAAATAGGCGCAGGCGGAATGACGCCGGGATATTGTTCGCCGGAGCAATATCAATCGTTCATATTTGCGCAACGGCAAGAATTTGACAAAATGCCGAAAATTACGCTTCAATCGGATATTTGGTCTTGGGCGGTTAGTGTTTTGTCGATGTTTCACGGAAGACCGCCGTGCAAAAAAGGCGGACAAACGGCACGTAAAGTATTTGAACTTTATCTTCAGGGAACGCCGGATAAAACGGAACAAAAAAACGGCAATAACAGCGCCGCCATGCCGCAGCCGGTTATCGAATTAATGTTTCGTTGTTTTGAAGAAGAACCGTCAAAACGGCCGGATTCGATGACGCGGGTTGCGGATGAGTTGACGAAAATTTATCGTGAGATTTCCGGCGTTGATTTTCCGCGTACACGTCCGGCGAGTGCGGCCTGGACGCCGGAAAGTATCAATAATCGCGCGGCGTCTATGCTTGACCTTGACAAACCGGCTGAAGCCGCTCAATTACTGGATCAGGCAGCCGCGTTACAATCTTGGCATCCCGAAGTAACGTATAATCAAACGCTGCTGGCATGGCGGACCGCACGATTAACCGATTTGGCGGCGGTGGAACGGATTGAAACATTGGTCAAAACACGGACGCAATCGTCCGGCGCGTTGTACGCACTCGGATTAACGCAGCGGGAACGCGGTAATCCGCCTTCGGCGGTTGATGCGTTTGAAAGTGCGATGGTGTTGGAGCCGCGTGAAGAAATCCGGCGTGCGTTACGGGCAACCGAAAAAATTGTTTCTAAAAATGCCCGATGTCTGGAACGGATAACGTTGGCGCGCGGAATAGAAGATGAAATCATGATTGATGATCGCGGCGATTATATTTTGTTGCCGAATAACGGACAAACGTTTGATCTTCGCGAAACCGGCGCCGGACGAATTCGTAACACGTTCAAAATACCGAAAGGAGAACGGAAACAACAATATCCTGACCGGATTGCATTGAGTGAAGACTTGCTCTGGGAACTTGTCCGCGGTGAAAAACAAGGAGCGGTTTTATTGAAACGAGTAGGGCAAGTTCCGGCAACCGCCGATTTTCGGCTGCTCGGTTGGAAACGATATTTCGGACGGAAAGAAAGTTCTTCGTCACGGGAATTGATTACGCGGCCGGATATTAATTGGGTTGGTGAAATCAAGGAAAACAGGGTTGATCTTTTCGATAAAGAAACAAAAAAGAAAATCGGCGATTTGTTCGGTCATGAGGATACTGTTACGGCGTTGACGTTTAGTTCAGACGGACGTTTTGCGCTTTCCGGCGGCTCCGACCGCACGATGCGTCTTTGGGAACTTCCGTCGGGGCGTTGTCTCCGAACTTTTACATCGCTCGGCGGAGCGGTTGACGCGGTTTATTTTGGTTCTAATAATCGATTTGCGTTATCGTTAATTGCGGGCGGTTCGCTTCGGTTGTGGGATATTTCAATTTTGTGCGAAAACCGAACTATTTATCGTGCGCCGTTGCTGCTTTCTCATATTGTCAGTGCGGAAGAAGCCGGACGTCAACAATCGGCGATGAATCAGTATTGCGAAGAGATTCGGCAACATCTTAATGATTTGAAGTTCGATACCGCGATTCAAACAGTTAAAAAAGCCCGTATGCTTGCGGGTTGGGAAGCGGCGCGAAAATCGTTGGAAACGGAGGGAGTTTGGGATATATTGAAACGCCGTGCCGTTCGGGAATCGCCGGAAGACGTTTTATGTACGCATACTTTTACCGGACATCAGGACACGGTTTCCGCGATTTCCTTATCGCTGGATGGTCATTTAATTGCGTCAGCCGGACGTGATACAACAATCCGAATCTGGAATCTTAATGAACAAAAATGTACCGGCGTTCTTGAAGGACATTTCGATTGGGTGCGAAGTGTGGAAATGACGATGGACGCGAAATTTCTTGTTTCGGGAAGTTGGGATCGGACGGTTCGGGTTTGGAACATTAATTCGGGGCAATGTGTTCGGCAATGCGGCGAAAAAATTAAATCGATTACAAAAATTGCGTTGAATCCTTATGGGCGAGTGACGGCGATTGCCGACCGAACCGGTTCGGTGGTATTCTGGGACGTGTTGACCGACGAAATCAAAGGACGATTTCCCGCGCATTCCGGCAGCGTTAATTCGATCCGATTTAATCGTAACGGTCGATATTTGGCGACCGGCGGCGACGACAATTTGGCGGCGGTTTGGAAATTGGGACGTGAAAAACCGGTTCGGATTGTTAAAGTACATAAATCACCGGTGACGGCTGCGGTGTTGTCAACAGACTTAAACCGGCTGGTTTCGGCTGATCGTGAAGGCCGGATTGTTGTTTGGAATCTTCGGGAAGACAAAATGGAATTTGAACTTCTCGGACATTTCGGTAACATAACCGGACTTGAATTATTAGCGGACGACCGGTTTTTCCTATCCTGTGCCAAAGATACAAAAATCCGGATTGAAGGGATTCGGGATTGTTCGATTCAACGGATTATTGAAGGGCATCCGTCGCCGATTCTGGCGTTATCGTTGGATATAACGGGCAGGCGTTTTGTAACAGGTTGTGAGGATGCGGCGGTTCGGGTTTGGGACATTTATTGGAATTACAAATTTCCGGGCTGGTCGCCAATGACCCCGGAAGCGGAAACGACGTTGAAAATGCTGTTGTCGTTGTACTCGCCCGACGCGGAAGGTCGGGAAACGCCCAAAGTTGACGCCGCGATTCTGAAACGAATTACGCTTGAGATGGAATATCGCGGTTTCGGCATGATCCTCCCCGAAGAACGAAAACAAACCATCGCCAAACTCCTAAACTCATGGGAACCGCCTGATGATTACGAACCACAAACCTTCGCCGGATTCTGATTGTTTCAGCGGAATCTTTATAACTGCATCAACGTTCCCCATTTTCTGCGTCATTTTGCGTATTCTGCGTTCAATTTAAACGCAAAATATGCTGAATACCGCAAAACACACAGAATATGAAGGAAAAACTACGGAATCGTTAAAAAATAGTAATATATCAGTGGAATCATTGTTTGAGGTTAAAAAAGTATTTGCCCTGAAAGGGCAATAGGATTTTTTACTGAATAGCCTACCCCAACGGGGTAGGTTCAAGTACCATCACCAATCGAAGCCCTGAAAGGGCGGCAAGATTATAAACAGTTTGTCATTTAAAATCATTTTCCCGTTGCCCTTTCAGGGCGTTGGGTTGGCGGGGGGAAATTAACCCTACCCCGTTGGGGTAGGC
>JAIRLW010000335.1 GCA_031259095.1 Planctomycetaceae bacterium
GACCTTGTTGTTGAATACGTTTTTTGTGAACAGAACAATGGGAATTGTGACGTTTACGTCGGCATTTTGTATTTTTCATGGGTCGCCTCATGCGTTAAAACGAGATTAATTAGAAAAACAATATCACGTTTATACCATGAGGAATGACCTCACATAAAGAGCAAATAAGTAATCAATTTTTAGGAAAGAGCAGATATAAGAAAAATTAAAAAACAGGTCAAGACGAATGTTAAAGTAGGAGGAGTATAATACTTGAATGATCAATTTTGAAAGATACAATACAAATGTAGATTTCAAAATCGCGATTTTAAAATCTGATTGTTTTGAGTCTCGCGGCAAAAATTTATAAAAAATATCCGATACAATGAGTCCATCGAAAAATACAAAAGAACAAATTGAATTTGTGCGTCAGCAACTTATTTCTTGTGAAATTACAAGAGATTCACTTCCTTACCATAAAAAATTTGGTGAATTATACACGCAGTATTCACAAAGCGGACTTCCCGTGTTATCTAAAAATGATTACTGGAGACTGATAAGCGCTACTGGGAAAAAAGGTAACGCCAAACAAAAAAATATAATTAAATTTCCGTCAATTGCCGTAACGACAGAAGAAAGTTTGGAAATTCTTCGACTTCTTCCTGATGACGCCGGTTCAAGAGATCGTTTACCTTACACAACAGAATTCGATTATATTTATAAAATATTTAAAAAACACACTCAAAGAAAACTTTCAAAAAATGAATTTTGGCGACTTCTTATAAGAGTTGCAAAAAAAAGCCGTAAACCAAAACCAATAGATATCAATCCAAGTAATACATTATCAAAAAATCTGTTGACCGACTTATATCGGATGAATCCTTGGTGGAAGCAAAACCTTCCCAAAAAAATTCCCGAAAGTAAAAGACAAGTCTATCAGGTCTTATTTGATAATCTTTTGAATGGTCATTGTCCCATTGTAGTACTACGTGGTCCCAGACAAGTTGGTAAAACAACAATACAATTACAGATTATCCGTGATTTATTAGAACAATATTCAATTCCTCCCGAACAAATTTTACGTGTTCAATTTGACCGATTAAAGTCGCTCGTTCTTGATGATCCGATTGTTACAATTGTTGATTGGTTTGAAACTGAAATTATAAAGGACACTTTTAATAATTTAGCACACCAAGAGAAGGAAATTTATATTTTTCTTGATGAAATACAAGACGTCGATAATTGGAGTTCGCAATTAAAACATATTGTCGATCATGAATCGTGTCATGTTTTTATTACGGGAAGTTCTGCGATTCGTATTTTTGAAGGGAAAGAAAGTCTCGCCGGACGCGCTTATTGGAACGAAATTAATACGCTTGGATTATCTGAAATCTGCCAGTTCCGCAAAATGGGAACATTAGAACCTTACATATCAGAAGTTGATGTTTCCAGATTTCGTGACAAAGAATTTTGGATTGACTTTAAAAAATGGTCGCCAGACAAACAATTATTAGATGACGTTTATCAAAAATTTTGTGATTTCGGCGGTTATCCTTTTTGTCATATTAATGAAAAAATATCATGGCAGAAAGTGAACAAGTATCTTTTTGAAACTGTCGTTGCCCGAACAATTGACCATGACCTTAAAGTCAACTTTAATTCCGAATACAAAGACAAAATAGCAACGTTAAATTCAACTATTCTCAGAAAAACGTTTAGGACGCTTTGCAAATATACCGGAATGACTATCGGTACAAATAAACTTCATGCTGAATTTTATTCTGAATTATCTGAATCACTCACAGACCGACAAATTCAGTTGATATTAGATTTTTTTGAAAATTCAATGCTTATTAAAGTTATAAGATCACTTGGTCATCATCTTAAACGTGCAAAAAGTGAGAAAAAGTTTTGTTTATGCGATCATGCGATTCGTAAGGCGTTGCTGAATGAAGAGGTGGATTTGTACGGCAGAGATATTAATTCCGATACAGCAGGACATATCGTCGAGGGAATTGTGGGAACATTTTTGGCTTCAATAGACGATGCCGGAGTGAGTTATTTACCCGACGGCAATGATAGAATGAAAGAAGGGCGTGAGATTGATTACATATTTGAAGTTGGCAGCGCTCATATCCCAATTGAAATCAAATATAGCGAACATCCCAAAATCAATAAAGGTATCGAAACATTTTTACAAAATCCCGCTAACAACGCGCCTTTTGGATTGGTTGTTACAAAAAATGAAGTTCCGCTAAATTATTTTAAAAACGAAAACATCATTCCGATTTCAGTCAAAAAACTCCTTTTGCTCAAGTAGTAAAATTCTGAAATTTATTTTTAATTACAGAATTTTTAAATATTGATTTCCGTCAATGTTGCCCTGTTAAAAGATAAACGATGAAAATTTACCAAAACAATTTTAGTGTGTTTAATTCCCAATTTTATGCTGCGACAATCTTAGCGATTATTGTCATGGGATTGGGGCAATTTGTATTTGCTCAACAAATTCCGTCCGCTGAAAATATCATTAACAAACCCACGATTCAGGAAATCCGCGTCAACAACAGCCGGACATTATTGTTATCACGGTTAAATCTTGATTTTGCCGTCCGGACTTGAATCGGTGAAAGCGAGGGTCGAAGAACCGGAAATCGCCATGAAAGAACTTTTGACCTATTTCAGGAACGGAAATGCGGGTAAATATCCTTTGGATAAAAAACACGAAAAACAGTTTATTGCGATTATTTTTCCTCAGTTTAAAGATTCCGAAACATGGAAAGCGGAAGCAATCAGACGTTTGAACGCGGAAACGGCTATTCAGATTTATCCCGACGGTATGCAGCGCGAACTCTCAATGAATTACCATACGCACTGTATTTCATGGTTTTTGAGAACGGTTGGAATGTCATGATACGTACCAAACCGCAAGAAGGACTGAAATTGATCAAAGAAGAAGGACAAGTTTCGTTTCAATATGCAAAAAAAGAACCGCGTCCGGCATTTGTTTTTCAAATAGATAAACCGACAGAAGAAAGCGTCCGTTTCGTAACGGTCGTTATTCCCTACGAAAACGGTCAAATACCGAAGGTATCAACTATTTTACCTGAATGGTAATCATATTTTTTTCTGTTCTGTAATAGACGTTTCACACGTTCAAATTCAGTTTTTTCATCTCCCCCCTATAGAAATTGCGGTCAATTGCGAGTAGAATACAAAGGTGATTTTTGAAAACTTCCAACAACTTTTCCGAATCTGTGACGTTTTCCGATACGGTTGTTTCCAATGAACGGCAAAAACAAAAAAATTTGTGTATTTCTTCCGAATTGGCTTGGCGATGCGGTGATGGCAACTCCGGCAATCCGCAGTTTGTACGAACAATTTAACGGTCATGCCGTCTTAACCGCTTTGGGACGTCCTCATATTTTGGAACTTTTTGACGGGAATCCTTGGTTTGATCATCATATTCCCTTCCAGATTAAAAATGCCCAGCCCGAACAATCTCAGTGCAACGTTATTCGAAAATTCAGACGTGAACACTTTGATATGGCTCTCCTGTTGACCAATTCCTTTCGAACCGCATTAATCGCCTGGTGCGGTAATATCGCACAACGTATCGGTTACGCAAAATGCGGACGCGGAATACTGTTATCATCGCCGGTCAAAATTCCCTCCGCTGATATTCCACTCGTCGATTACTACTTAAATCTGGTTGATGTGGTTATCGGGAAAAAAATACCAAAAGATCCGGTTATTCGTTATCGTCTGGAACTCCACACCACGCCGGAAGAAGAAAAACTCGGCGACGATATTTGGAATAATCTCGGTCTTCAATCTCCTGAAAAAGTATTGATTTTTAATGTAGGATCGGCAAATAGTATTGTGAAAAGTTGGTCGCTTGAATATGCGGTCGAATTGTCGCGGCTGGTGGTCGATCAACTGAATTTCGACGTCCTAATAAACTGCGGACCCAATGAAACGAACCTCGCCAAGGAAATCGTTGCTCTTTCCAAACGGAAACGTGTTTTTTCAATGGCGGATCAGCCGCTTAATATTCATACCGGAAAAATCTGTCTCAAACGGGCAAGATTGACTGTTTCCACCGACAGCGGACCTCTTCATATTGCCTCCGCATTCGGTAAGCCGACACTTGTTCTTCTCGGTCCCACCAGCGAAATTTACATCGCCAACCCTTATATTAATCGCAATGTTTTGACACAACATCTTCCTTGCTCGCCTTGTTACGCGAAAAAAAAATGTCCGGAAAAACATCATCGCTGCATGAAAGAACTAACGCCGAAACTCGTCTTTGAAAAAATTCAATTGGTTGTCAATCAATAATCGTTTCGAT
>JAIRLW010000357.1 GCA_031259095.1 Planctomycetaceae bacterium
CTTGGCGGACCGGTGGCAATTGTTCAGGTGGCGTATAGATTCGCCAGCGACGGTCTTAGTCCTTATTTGATGTTGCTCTGTCTGATCGGAGCCAATCTCGCCGTAATCAATATTTTGCCAATATTACCGTTGGACGGCGGACATGCGATGTTCCTGATTTACGAAGGAATTTTCCGCCGTCCACCGCATGAACTTGTTCTGGTTGTGTTGAGTTATTTCGGTCTGTTCCTGATCCTGCTGCTCATGATCTGGACGCTCTCTCTCGACTTCACTTGCATCCCAAGACTGTAAAATTTAGTTGATAACGGATAGTGAATAGCGGATAGTTTCGCAAGCGGAATTTTCTGATTATTGTAATATATCAGTGGAATTATTTTGTTTGAGGTTAAAAAAGTATTTGCCCTGAAAGGGCAATAAGATTATAGCCTACCCCGACGGGGTAGGTTCAAGTTATCACAACACCAAAGCCCTGAAAGGGCGGCAGGATTATAAACAGTTTGTCATTTAAAATTATTTTCCCGTTGCCCTTTCAGGGCTTTGGGTTGGAAGGAAACTTAACCCCGCCCCGTTGGGGCGGGCTCTAATCCGACCGCCCCTATCGGGGCTAATGTAAAAAGCAGAAATTACACTAATGTATTACAAAATAAATGATTCCACTGATATATTACTGATTATTTATTTAGGCGTTCTGATAAGATTGCCTACTCAAGAGGTAGGCGATGTTTCGGCGAAACGTTGCCTTGTTTTTTGATCGACCAAACTTCGACTAAAATCGATTTTGGTCGATTTCAGTCGAAGTTTTTAGAAGTTCCCTAAATTTCAATCCATTTTGCTTCTTTGGCGCTTTGGATAACAGCGTCGCAAACTTTTTGCGTTCGTGCCGCTGTTCGCATGTCCGGCTCAAACTTTGTTCCGCCGTCCAGACTAAAAAGAAAATCGGCTAAACCGTTAATAAAAGTGTGTTCGTAACCAATAGTTGTTCCCGGAACCCAGTAATTTTTCATATAGGGATGTTCACTATTGGTCACAAGAATTTTTTGCCAACCGGTTAAATGGTCTTCGATTTTTTTACCGGTATCAGGATCGGCATAACGGAAAAACTCAATGTATTCCGGTTCTTCAAGATTAAAATAAACCGCTCCATGTTCGCCGTTGATTTCCATTGAACTGTAATTTTTTCGTCCTCTTGCGTAACGGCTGGATTCAAAAGTTCCAATAGAGCCGTTGTTGAACACCGCCAAAAACATACAAGCGTCATCAATCGTAATTTTTTCCATTTGTCCCGTATCCAAATTTTTCCGCTCTTTGATAAAAATTTCGGTATAGGCACAAACTTTAGCGATTGGTCCGTTAATCCATTCTGCCGTATCAATGGAATGCGCCAAAAGATCGCCGGTAACTCCGCTACCGGCAATTTTTGCCGAAAGCCGCCACAAAGCCGTTCCGCCGGAGGGGACTTTTTCGCTGATAGTGTAATCTTGAAGATAAGTTGCCCGATAATGGAATGGTTTACCAACCCGCCCTTCATCAACAATTTGTTTGAAAAGCGACACCGCCGGAACTCGACGATAATTAAACGAAACCATATTTTTAACGCCAGCTTTTTCCACAACCGCGACCATTTCTTCCGCTTCGGCGTAACTCATTGCCAACGGTTTTTCGCAAATAATGATCTTGCCGGCTTTTGCCGCAGCACAAACCATCTCTTTGTGTAAAAAATTCGGCGCAACCACATCGACAATATCAATATCTTTCCGCTCAATTAACGTTTTCCAATCCGTTTCAATCGATTCGTAGTCCCACATTTCCTGAAACTTTTTGAGTGCGGGCATGTCTTCTTCCCGACCATAACACGCTTTAAGAACCGGTTGATAGGGAGTGTTGAAAAAATGGTTGACCTGACTGTAAGCGTTTGAATGGGTTCGCCCCATGAAACCGCAACCTAACATTCCGACATTGAGTGTTTTTTTTGCCATGATTTCCAAATTGGTTAAAATAGTGAGAAATTAAAATTAAATGATCGTCTTGATCAATAAGATTCGCCGATTGAAAATAACGGTAAACCGTAAAACAATTACTGTTATTAACCGGACAAATATCAGCCCAAATTTCGAGCAAGTCTGATATTCCTGCAATCTTTACTGATAATTGCAGTTAAGATACCATATTGAAATCAAAACCGCAAGCATGATCACGTTTTTTGTGGTTTGCAAGTTCGCGGCGGGGTTTACCCGTAATTTTTAGAAATTCCTCCTTGAAATATTAAAAAAATTTATGTCGTTTTCAAATAGGTCAGTGAAAATATCCAATCCCGACGCCGAAGAACTTGAAGAAACACTTCGTTTCGCATTTGGGCATCTTCCCGAAAATGAGTTAACAATACGGACTCATTCAATATTGGAACAATATCATTCAGGAACGCTTAGTCTTGAAGGAATTTTTCAGGCGAAAATACGGGGTCAACGGATCGGCGTTCTTTTTTCGCAACTGCGTATTGATCAAACGGTTTTGCTATGGGTTCCGGCGATGCGGGACGGTTTTTCGATCAGTTTATTTTTTGAACCGTTTCAGCAATTTTGCTGCAAAAGTAAGGCAGCCGTTGTTCTGGCGTTGGTTGATCGTGGTCAACAATTTGACGAAGCAACGTTAATTTCTGTTGGAAAATTTGAATTATTGTCGGATTTAATTTATCTTGTTTCGCCTGTTACTAAAACAGAAGAAGACGCCGATCTGTTATCGGAACTTCAGTTTCTTCCGATGAGTCAGTTTCCTGACGACATGTTTGATCAAATGGCGGAACTGGTTCACGCCACTTATCGTAATACTCGTGATTTTCCGCAACTGATGCAAATTGCGCCGGTCAGACAGGTACTGTACACTTATCAAGCCGGACAAATTTTTTTGCCGGAACTTTGGTTTTTTGTGCGAAAAGAAAACCGTAATATTGGAGTTCTTCTGATGACCGATCAACCGGAAGAACAAATCGAGTTGACTTATATGGGACTGATTGAAGAAGTGCGCGGGTTTGGATTTTCAAAAGAAATTGTCCGGTATGCGAAACGAATTGCCCAACTCCGAAAACGTCTTTTTCTCTTAACTTCGGTTGATGAACAAAATAAGGCTGCTCTGCAAACTTATCTGTCTCAAGGATTTGCCGCTTGGGACAGAAAAAGCGTTTACGCAAGATTTCTGAAACAAGAAAAATAGCGGTAACAAATAATAGACGCCATAAGCAATCAAGATTATAATGTTTAAAATTGTGTACAAAATCAAATGTTATCTATTTTTTTTTTGCAACGATTAACGTTTCCCTCCCGCTAGGGACAATTTTTAGTGAATAGTTTATCGTGGAGGACGCAAGCGTACGATTTACCGTGTACGTGTGTAATCCGCTTGCGCAACTATTCACTATTCACTATTCACTATCAACTAATCCCATTTCGCGCATGAGGAGTTTAATGTCTTCCCAAGT
>JAIRLW010000368.1 GCA_031259095.1 Planctomycetaceae bacterium
ATATTACCAAAGGAAACCTCTAAATATGCCCTTTTCCAAAAACAAACTATTCGATTTTAATCGAATTTAGTCGATCAAAAACGAATTTTTAGACGTTGCCTTTAGAGATGCCCTAGAGACGTTAGGGGGCAAATAATAAACTTAAAGTAATTAAGGTTTTTTAATTATGAAACGCCGGATATTGACAAGGTTCTAAAAAGTTTTTAGATTAGTTAGATTATAGATTCTTTTCAGACAACTTCTAAAAACTCATTTTTGGGTTGACCGCAATCGACTAAAATCGATTTTAATCTGTGAAGAAATAAGTTTTTAGAAGTTCCCTTCAGGAATACATCGTTTCTTAACATCACACCAATCAATAATTTTCCCGATTTGTTTCTTTGAAACATTCTGAACAAAACAGGGAATCCAAAGATTATGAGCATCATTCGGACTCTCTCACAGAGTATGATTAACAAGATCGCTGCCGGAGAAGTCATTGAACGACCGGCGAGTGTTCTTAAAGAATTGCTTGAAAACTCCATCGATGCCGGTTCGACGCGCATTGATATTTCGGTGGACAAGGGCGGAACCGATTTATTACGTGTGGTCGATAACGGTTGTGGGATTGACGCCGATCAATTAGTTTTGGCGTTATCTCCTCATGCGACCAGCAAAATCTCCGATGCCGACGATTTGTTCCATATTGGAACTTTTGGTTTTCGCGGCGAGGCGTTGGCGTCGATAGCCGAGATTAGTCAGATGTCCATCAAGAGTCGGACGCCGGAAAATAATGAGGGAGCCGAAATTCACAGTAATGGCGGTGAACGCACGAATCCGATTCCATGCGGCATACCGATTGGTTCACAAATTGAAGTCCGTAATCTTTTTTTCAATACACCGGTTCGGCGAAAGTATATGAAATCGATCACCACCGAATTAGGACATATCACCGAAACTTTTATTCGATTGGTCTTGCCGCATCCGGCAATTCATTTTACTTTAAAGCACAATGGTCGGGTTATCCATGATTTACCGACGGAAGAGACTTCGCAAAACCGGATTCGTCAATTGTTTGGGGAAGATATTGCGCGGAATTTGATTTATGTCGAGAGTCGGGCAGGATCGGCTGTACGGGTTTCCGGTTTTGTGTCGCATCCGAGCCAGAGCCGAAATAATAACCGAATGCAATACTTTTTTCTGAACAAACGATATATTCGGGATCGGGCGTTGCAACACGCATTGAGTGAGGCTTATCGCGGTATTTTGTTGGGTGGTCGTTTTCCGATTGCGTTTTTGCAGATTGAGATGTCGCCGGAAATGTTTGATGTGAATGTTCATCCGACCAAGGTGGAGGTTCGTTTTCTCGATTCCAATCGGATTTACGCGGATTTTTTGGGAACGATACGTGAGAAGTTTCTCAGTACGGACTTGCGTAACCAATTCCATGCGGATTCACCGGACAAGGCTGCCGCACATTGGGAAAACGCCCCGACGTCTTACGAACATTCCTACCCTCACGATAGAGTTGCCCTGCACGACCCGAATGATCCGCGTGCGGCGCTTGCGAGTTCGGCGACGGAAAACATCCGTAAAAACATGACTGATTGGGTTGAACGTCTTCGGCAGGATAAAACTGTTACCGAATCGGAAACGGACAATCGTCAATCTATCACCTCAACCTCTTCAGACGTCGATGCTCCTGATTTTGGCGATTCCGATTCTAGAATGTCGGATTTTGACGTGTTTGGTTCCGGTAAGTCTGGTTCTGATCAGTTTGGCGCTGAAAAATCCGGTTCATCGACGTGGACGCGGTTGGGCGGGAACGATCTTTCGTTTCACGCGCTTCCAGATCGACCGGTTTCACCAGAACAACCAGATCATGGAACCAATGATGAAAACATGCCGTCATCTCCTTTGATTAAGGATCAGGATAATGAAGAGAATGAGAATGAGTTAAATGAATTAAAAATTCGGCAATCCTCTTTGAACAATTTCTCGGAGATGTTTTCGGATCGGGTTGCGTATTCGCCGCAGAGAAAACTGGTTGTTCAGATGCATGATCGTTATCTTGTGATGGAGACGTTGACGGGCATTGCCTTAATCGACCAACACGCCTTGCATGAGCGTGTTCTTTATGAACGTCTTAAAGAAAGAATGAGCGAAGGACAACTCGAATCGCAACGGTTATTGGTTCCGATTCCGGTGGATTTATCGCCGAATGAGTCGGCTTGTGTTTTGGAACATCTTGAATTTTTCAAAACGCTTGGACTTGAGATCGAACCGTTTGGCGGTGCAACCATGTTGATTTCCGCATTTCCGGCGATTCTTTCCAAAACGCCTCCGTCGGAGATATTGATGTCGTTATTGGAACCTCTTCTGGTAACGGGCAGAAAGTTGAGACGGTCGGAGATGCTTGAAGAGATGCTTCACCGTATGGCGTGCAAAGCGGCGGTCAAAGCCGGCGACCAACTCCGATCCGACGCCATTTCACGCTTAATCGAATTAGCGGAAAAAGAAGCCAACGCTCACCATTGCCCACACGGAAGACCGTCGATACTCGTGTTTTCTTGCGAAGAACTCGATAAAATGTTCAAAAGAACGTAGAAAACGAAAATACTCTATATTATGTATAATTGTCCCATTAGTCCCTATCGTCCCTAATATCCCTAAAATTTTCTACAATGAGGGACTAATAAGGGACATTAGGGACAAATGAGACTTTAGGGACCAATGGAGACAATATTCCTTTAACCTTCGATCTACTTGACAAATTGTTTGACTGGCAAGATAATAGTGCGGTTATTTTTTGAGTTATTTTCATTCTATAAATATAATTCTATGTATTGGTCAAAAACATTGATTCCCACGATGAAGGAAATGCCGGAAGGTGCGGAAATTCCGTCTCACGTTCTGATGCTTCGAGCCGGATTGATTGCTCAGGTGATGGCTGGCGCCTACACTTATTTACCGCTTGGTCTTCGGTCTCTTCAAAAGGCAACACGAATTGTTCGTGAAGAGATGAATCGGATTGGCGCGGTCGAAATTCTCATGTCGGCGCTTTGTCCGATTTCGCTTTACGAACAAACCAACCGCGTCGAAGCGTTCGGCGATGTTCTTATTAAAACTCAATTGCCGCGCGGAGGAAAAAAGATTCCGGTTGTTCTTTGCCCGACTCATGAGGAAGAAGTTACCGATCTTGTTTCGCGTTTTGTTTCGAGTTATCGGCAACTTCCGATCACACTTTACCAGATTCAAACGAAATTCCGTAATGAAGAACGTCCGCGATTCGGGGTGTTGCGAACCAGCGAATTTATGATGAAAGATGCGTACAGTTTTCATACAACATTGGAATCGCTTAATGAAACGTATAAAAAAATGTACGATGCGTATTGCCGGATTTTCCAACGTTGCGGTTTACCGTTTTTGCCGGTTGAAGCGGAATCCGGTCCTATCGGCGGCGACGCATCGCACGAATTTATGATTCCGTCTCCGAACGGCGAGGATCGGGTTGTTCACTGCGAAGCCTGCGGTTACGCCGCCAACACGGAAAAAGCGGAGATCGGTTCTATCGGTAAAGATCAACCGTTGGAAACAACGCCGTTCAAGGAAATTGCCGAACTGGATACGCCGGGCGCACACACGATTGAACAAGTTTGTAAGTTTCTCAAAGCGAAACCGGCAAAGTTAATCAAAACGCTTATTTTTGTTGCGGATTATCCTCAATCGAATGGTTCTTTGCAACCGATTGCGGTGTTAATTCGCGGAGATCACGATGCGAATGAAAATAAAATTAAACGGGTTCTAAACGCAACAAAATTAGAATTGGCGGATGCGGAAACGATTGAGGCGGTTACGGGTGCGCCGGTTGGTTTTGCGGGACCGGTTGGGTTGGCGCAACAAATTCCGATTTATGCCGATCATGCGGTTATGGAAGTTGTTAATGCGATTGTCGGTGCGAACAAAGCCGAGAAACATTTGGTCAATGTCAATCCGTTTCGTACTCCTCAGGGCGATTGGAAGCCGGATAAAATTGACGATTTCCGTAATGCTGTTGACGGTGATGCTTGTCCGCGTTGCAGTTCCGCGATGAAAATTCGTGAGGCGATTGAGGTTGGGCATGTTTTCAAACTTGGAACAAAATATTCCGACAGTCTGAACGCCCGATTCCTCGACGCGGATGAAACGCAAAAAACAATTATCATGGGTTGTTACGGAATAGGAGTGAACCGGATTATTGCGGGACTTATTGAAACATCGTATGACGATGCCGGAATGATTTGGTCTGTTAATCTTGCGCCGTATGAAGTGGTGATTTGTCCGATGAAAGTTTCCGATGAACGAACCATGAAACTCGCAGACGAACTATCGCAACAATTACAATTGCAAGGAATTGACTGCCTGATTGATGATCGTGATCAGCGTGCGGGTGTGAAATTCAAAGACGCTGATTTGATTGGATTTCCGCTTCGTGTTGTTCTCGGCGACAAGGGATTGGCTGAGAACAAAATCGAAATTAAATGGCGTTGGGAAAAAGAAACAATAATGATTCCTGTCAACGAAGCGGTTGAAACTATTGTTCAGTGGATCGGAATAGAACGTGAAACCGGTGAACGATTTAGAAATCGTACAAAATAATTATTGTTGGGAAACTTCCAAAAATTTGCCTTAAAGACTATTGTCCCATGTGTCCCTAATCTCCCTATCGTCCCTAAAAATTTCAACTAGGAGGGACTTTAGGGACAAATGGGACATTAGGGACAAATAATCGAATTATATTATTGTTATGTTTAAGAGAATTTTAATTGCTAATCGTGGAGAGATTGCGTTACGGATTATTCGTGCTTGCCGTGAGATGGGGATTGAAACGGTTGTTGTTTTCAGCGAGGCGGATCGCGGAGCGGCTTATCTTGATCTGGCGGACGAGGTGATTTGTATTGGTCCGGCGCGTTCTGCGGAGTCGTATCTCAAAATCGACCGGATTATCAGCGCGTGCGAGGTTGGCGGCGCGGAAGCGGTTCATCCGGGTTTTGGATTTCTTTCGGAAAACGCTCATTTTGCGGATGTTTGCCGAAGTTGTAATTACGAATTTATCGGACCAAGTTCGGAAGCGATGGCGTTGATTGGCGACAAAAATTCGGCAAGAGAAATCGCACAAAAAGTGGGCGTTCCGTGTGTTCCCGGTTCCGACGGATTGATTGAATCGGACGGCGAGGCGTTGAAATTTGCCAATAATGTTGGATTTCCGGTTTTGATCAAGGCGACGGCTGGCGGCGGCGGACGCGGAATGCGTGTGGCGCGGAATGCGGAACAACTCAAAACTGCTATTCAGCAAGCGGTTCAGGAAGCTCAATCTGCATTTGGCAATGGCGGAGTTTATCTTGAAAAATTTATTGATCGTCCTCGCCATATTGAGGTTCAGGTTATTGCGGATCATCACGGTAATATTGTTCATCTTTGGGAACGTGATTGTTCGACGCAGCGTCGGCATCAAAAGTTGATAGAGGAATCTCCTTCGCCGCGTCTTGCCGATACAACCCGTTTGGCGATGTGTGAAGCGGCAACACGGTTGGTCAAAGAATCCGGTTACACCAATGCCGGAACTGTCGAATTTATTCTTGACTGGGACGAGCATTTTTATTTTATTGAGATGAATGCGCGGATTCAGGTGGAACATCCGGTAACAGAATTGGTAACGGGAATTGATTTAGTGAAGGCACAGATTCGGGTTGCTGCTGGTGAGCAGTTACCGTTTAAGCAGTCGGAGATTCAACAGAGTGGTTGGGTGATTGAGTGCCGGATCAATGCGGAAGACCCTGATCATCATTTTCGTCCTTGTCCGGGAACAATTGAAAAACTGATTATTCCTGGAGGTTTTGGAGTTCGGTTTGATTCTCATGTTTACGCCGGTTACACCGTCAGTCCGACTTACGATTCGATGATTGGTAAACTTCTGGTTCATCAACCCACCAGAGATGAAGCAATTGCGTGTATGCGTCGTTGTCTCAATGAATTGCGGGTTGACGGCATTAAAACCACTGCCCCGCTCCAACTCAAAATTCTTGAAAACAGTGATTTTCAAGCAGGACTTATCGATACCTTATGGCTTGAACATCATTTTATGGACAACACTTAGGGGAACTTCTAAAAACTCGTTTTTTGATCGACCAACCTCGACCAAAATCGAATCCTGTCGATTTCGGTCGAGGTTTTTAGAAGTTTCCAATAGTGAATAGTGAAGGACGCAAGCGCCCCCCCCTCTTTCCCTTTTTAACAAAAAGTAAGGGTAATTTGGGGAAATAAACGATCTTTTCATTTTTTCTGATTTTGCGGTTAAAAACATAGAATTGACCAATCAAGTCTGAAAAATCATTGCCGTATAATTGAAGTAATCACAACGACAATTAGTTTTTCGGATCGTCGCCCCCCCCCAAAAAAAATTAGTCAATTTAGGTAAAATAACAAAAAATCCCGAATCTTCCAGTGAACGGTAACAAAAGTATAACAGCAGGACTTGACTATACAATCATGCGTTATTATGGTAAAATACTCTAATCATTATTTTGAATAGATACCAATTATCAACAATTCAATCTTACATTATCAATATGAAAATTACTCTTTCCGATGGAAACGTTAAAGAATACAAAAAAACAGACCCTGAATCGCTTGACATTTTGCGTCATTCCGCCGCACATCTGATGGCTCGTGCGGTGATGCGTCTGTACGGCAACACTGACAAAAATGTTCAACTCGCATTTGGTCCCGCTGTTGA
>JAIRLW010000430.1 GCA_031259095.1 Planctomycetaceae bacterium
TTACCGCAACATACGTAGAATCAAATTTACACCCTAAGTTTATAATATTTTTTGGGATCGGCTTGACCGTTATCAATTAATTTTTGAAACTCGTCTTCATTTATTTCTTCATTATTGGTTGATGTTTGATTTTTTGAATCTTTATTGTCGGATACAATTTTATCTTTTAATGTTGAATGTTCCTCGTCAACATCAACATATTGCGGAAGGCCTATTCGTGTTAATTGTTCTTGTTGTGTTGAATCTTGTTGAATCGGCTGTTTTTCATGCGTAGAATCAGGGGTATTTTTTTTATTTTTGCAATATTTTTTGGGACGTTCTTTGCCGTCCTTTCCAATAGTTTTTTCGGTTCGATTTAATTCACCTTTTGCTTCTAATTCATCTCGAATATTACAAACAGTTGAAGTTGAAGTACCAATAGCTTTACTTATTTCAACCATAGATTTTTGGGGAAAAGTTCGGAGTGCAATCTCAATTGCTTTCCGAATATCTTTTCTATTCAACGATAATCCGTTTTTACCATTGGCTTTAATCGCTACCCAAAGAGCATCATCTTTTGAACCATCGTTAATAAAGGCTTCAATTGTTAATTTTCCCAATTTCAAAGAAGCCTCAAGGCGATGGTGTCCATCCGCCAGCCAAAGAATATTATTTTCGTCACGATAAATTAATATAGGCGGGAATGGCGAAGAATCTGCATTGCTCATTATTTCTGCATAACGTTCAACGACGTCATGATCAATAGCAGTACGAATTTGTGTACTGTCATTGTATTGAATATCGCTAATATTAACTGTTTGTTTAATTTTTTCCATTATTACCTCCTTTTCTTTTTTCGATAACAGTTTTTACAAGTTGCCGAACGGTGTTTACGGGGCAAGCGTTCCCGATCATTTTTACGGCGTCTGTTTTTGTTAGGGGGGAGCCGTCTAATTTTTCAAACTTGAACGATTCGGGAAACCCCATAGCGCGGGCGAGTTCGCGCACGGTGAGCATCCGCAGCGTAATATCGACCGGATATTTTGCGCCGTTAATTTCGATACAAAACGGTCTTTGAAAATCGTGCCGGTCAATGTCGTCCGGTACCCGAACAACATGTAACGAATCTACCATGTCCTTGTTAATTATTGTTTGTAATATGTAATGATGTGGTCTTCCTAATACCGAAGAGAGTGGCATTGACGTGGAACGTGAGTTAGAATTTCCAAAGTATTCAATAATAAACGGTTCAATAATTCCGTAATTACTTTTTGTGGTTAATGTTGTAATCGGATTATCTTTATTGAAACACCTTTTTCCTTCCGAATCTCTTGTTTGATTAAATATAAATGCCTCAATGATATTATGGCGTCCTACTGATGTAACAGTCGGCATTGGTTGCTCAATACTCAAGGCTCCTTTACCACGTTCTGCTTGATAAGTGTAATTCTCCGTTATAAATGGTTGCAACAAAAAATTATGATCTACTGTTGTAACAGTTGGTAATGGTGAATCAATGGACGATTCTGGATTAACACAGAATCCGCCATAACCTTTCATTATGTAAGGTTGAACCAATCCAAAGGCATTACTTCCATGTTGAACCCCAAGCGGCATATTTACCGACTTAACCCGTTTTTCTCCATCTTTTCCGCCGTGAAATTCTAAAAAATAAGAACTCAAGCCGTAAGTTTTTAGCCCGTGTTTGATTCTTTTAATTGTATTCGGCGAAAGCGGAATTTTTCGATCATAAATTGATTTCCCTTGAATACTCCAATCAATAACATATTCGGTAGTTGATTTCCACACCGGCAGATTGCCGGGAGTTTTGGGGTTTCGGTGTGTTGGTTCGGGCCAATGAATCCCTTTACCGTCTTTTACTGCTTGAAGGAATAGCCGTTTTCGTGTGGTGGGGTCTCCATAATCGGCGGCATTCAAGATTCTCCAATCAACTTCATATCCAAGTGTTTTGATTTTTTGAACGAAATCATTAAAATATTCCCCTTTTCGTTTTTTAATTGGTTTTCCGTATTCGTCCAATGGCCCCCAAGACAGAAATTCCCGTACATTTTCCATGATAAAAACGGGAATATCGCATTTTGCCAACCAACGCTTGTAAACTTCGGTAGCGTGAGCGCGTTGTTGATCATCTTTTGGCTTTCCTCCTCGTGCGCATGAATGATGCGTACAAGAAGGTGATGCCCACAACATATCGATTTTTTTCAAACCGATTTCCGAGATATCAAATTTTGTAATATCCTCGCAGTACGTAAGGGTATGGGGGAAATTTCGTTGTAACGTATCTATGGCAATCTGCCAATGGTTTAATGCCCAAAATTGGCAATTATCGTAAATCCCAACGTCTTGGAATGCGAGAACTTTTCCCAAGTGTTCCCCCCCCATTCCGCAGAACAGGGAGAATGTTGTAAATTTTTTAATAGTGGTTTTCATGTGTTTAATCTGTGAAATTGAAATTTTGTTGTGCTGGACATTCCGCATCAATTTCCAAAAAGTCTAAAACTTTTTTGTATCCTAGATTTTCCATACAATATTGATACATTTTCGGATATTGTACTTTTAGTAGTTGTAATCTATTGGGGTATTTTTCTCTGTGTATTCCGAACAGGCAAAAGGCGCAACCGGTTCTCTCACATTTTGTTGTTTTTAATTTATTATTTTTATCCGATACAATGTCTCCATAAACAGATTTCGCGTATGGAATTTTGTTTTTAACAATATAATTCAATATATCTTGTTGATTCCAAAAACTCATTGGGTTACTACTTGGTGACACGCCATCGAAATTGTTACAACCTTTTATTAGCCATGACGTCTTTCGTAATATAGATTCCTCTGTCATTAA
>JAIRLW010000452.1 GCA_031259095.1 Planctomycetaceae bacterium
TACGAAAACGAACACGATATTAAGGAGTTGATCGATTACGCCAAACAACTCGAAGGGCTTGCCCGCCAAGCGGGAGTTCACGCCTGCGCGGTGGTTATTGCCGATAAACCGCTTATTGAATACGTTCCGCTGCAGCGGGTTAAAGACGGTCCCGATGTTGTAACGCAATGGCAGATGGGCGACGTCGAAAAAGCCGGGTTGCTTAAAATGGACTTTTTGGGACTTCGTAATCTAACGATTTTGGCGCAGGCGATTGATATTATTAAGGAAACAACTGGTGAAACTGTTGATCCGTACAAATTTCCGTTGGACGATAAAAAGACTTATGAATTGCTTTGCCGCGGTGAAACGAAGGGAATTTTCCAACTCGAAGGCGGCGGGATTCGGGAATTACTGCAACGAATGAAGCCGGATAATTTTCGCGATATTATTGCAACGTTGGCGTTGTATCGTCCTGGTCCGTTGGAAGGCGGCATGGTTGATCAGTATGTTGCGGTCAAACATGGTCGGGCGAAAGCCTTTTATGAACACGAGGTGATGAAAGAAGTTCTTGCGGAAACCAACGGCGTGATGGTTTATCAGGAACAAATTATGCGGATTCTGAACCGGCTTGGAAAAATTCCGTTGGGCAATTCTTATACTTGTATCAAAGCGATTAGCAAGAAGAAAGAAGAACAAATCGGTAAATATCGTGCGCAATTTGTTGAAGGGGCGCATGAAAACGGATTGACGCGGGAAAAAGCCGAAGAGGTTTTTGAATTGATTATTAAATTCGCCGGTTATGGTTTCAATAAATCTCATTCGACGGCTTATGCGCTGATTGCTTATATGACGGCTTATTTGAAGGCGCATTATCCGGTCGAATTTATGGCGTCGCTGCTTTGCGGTGATATTTCAAAACGAAATTTTACTAACAAGGATTCGACGGTGGAACATATTGAGGATTGCCAGCGGATGGGAATTACGGTGGTTCCGCCGGACGTGAATTTTTCGAAACAACTTTATTCCGTAACGGACAGAAAAATCATGTTTGCATTGAGTGCGGTTAAAAATTGCGGAGATTGGGCGGCGGATAAAATTGTTTTTGCCCGCGAAAAAGGCGGACGGTTCAAAGACTTGTTTGATTTTTGCGAGCGGGTTGACAAAAGAGCGTGTTCGCGCGGAACGGTTGAAACACTTATTAAAGCGGGAGCGTTTGATTCTTTGGGTTGTCCTCGTTCTCAACTTTTCCGTATGGTTGAGCAGGCGTTTAAGTCGGCGCATAGTGCGGCGGAGGATTTGGCAAAAGGTCAGCAAAGCCTTTTTGCGTTGCAAGAAGAAGCGGAGCCTGCTGCTAAACCTGCGGCATTGGCGGGTTTGCCGGATATTCCCGAATGGTCTGATAAGGAAAAAGCGGTTTATGAAAAAGAATCGCTTGGTTTTTATCTTTCGTCGCATCCGCTCAAAGAATATGAAACACTTTTCGGACAAATTCGTTCTCACCGTTGTTACGAAGCGGCGGGGTTGCCGGATCGGACTGAAGTTGTTTTGGCGGGAGCGGTCAATGATATTAAAATTACTGCAACTAAAACGAATAATAAACAATTTGCCATGTTTACGTTGGAAGATATTGAGGGACCGATACGCTCAATTATTTGGCCCGACCAATACGCCAAGTATCCGCATTTGATTAAAAGTGAAGCAATTGTTTTTGCAACGGGACGAATAGACCGAACTCGCGGACAAAATGACAATGACGGTAATTTTATTGTCAATGAATTGTACACGGTTGAAGAAGCAATGGAACAATTATCGCGCGGACTGGGCATTACTTTAGACGAACATCGTCATTCTGTTGAGAGTATCAAGAAGTTGTACGAAATTTTGCGCGGTTATCCGGGTTCTGGGACGCTTGAACTTTCCGTACAACTTCGCAACGGTTCGCTTGCCCAATTCCGCAATCCGAAGTTACGAATAGCAATGCGGTCAGAGGTTCAGCAGCGTGTTGTCGAACTTCTCGGCAAAGATTCGATCCGTCTTCTCAAAGCGCCTCCGAAAAAAAATGATAACCGAAACAATTTCAGATCACGGAACCGCAATAATTATTAACACCCAAACCGAACCCAAAAAGTGTAATGTTTTATTTTGCAGCGATTTATACAACATCTGCATTTTGATTAGGCAGTACACAAAAATAAGCCGATAATGAGGTAATAAGGTTAGTATTTTGGGGATTCATTGCTGCTGAGGTTGTTTTAAACAATCGTTAAGAAAAATTAGGTAGAAAATGAGGTTGGTGAAAAATGAAATTAAATCTATAGGAAAATTCCACTGATATATTATGAAATTTCTAAAAATTCGTTTTTAATCACAGAACTATTTGTCCCAATTTGTCCCTAAAGTCCCTTCTGTCCCTAAAATTGAGGCTTATAGAGACAAATGATTTTGTTCAAGGTTCCCGTTATTTTATTTGGCAAAATGGTTATTTTGGGAAAAATGGGAAATCGGGCGATAATTCAGTTGACAGTGATGGCATGTTTCGGTTATACTATGGGACTCTGTTGACGTTTCCTAAAAATTCAGATGATTCTTCCGAATCAATGCGGTCATGCGATGAATATTTTCTATTTCGATTTCATGATCGAAATGGTTTATTTAAATAGATCGTCCGCAGATTACGCTGATTTTCGCAGATTGTTTTAAAAAATCGGTAATATATCAGTGGAATTATTGTTTGAGGTTAAAAAAGTATTTGCCCTGAAAGGGCAATAGGATTATAGCCTACCCCAACGGGGTAGGTTCAAGGATCATCACCAACCGAAGCCCTGAAAGGGCGGCAAGATTATAAACGGTTCGTCATTTAATTATTTTCCTGTTGCCCTTTCAAGGCATTGAGTTGGCGGGGGGAACTTTAACCCTACCCCGTTGGGGTAGGCTATAATCCTGACGCCCCTTTCGGGGCTAAGATAAAAAATAAAAATTCCACTGATATATTACAAAAATCGCTTGCGTCCTCTGCGAACAACAACAGATTAACTAACTAAAAAATCATGCCTAAAAAATCAATTAATTACGAAAAAGGTCTTACTTTCGAAAAAGTCTGGGCTGGTATTCAGGAACTAGGAAAAAAATATGACGCCATCTTTGAGCGTGAGGCGAAAGAACGTCAGGAACGTGAAGAGCGAGAGACGAAAGAATCCGAAAAACGGCGAAAAGAAGCCGAAGAACGGATGAAGAAACTCGAAGAAGAGGTCAATAAAACAACCCTTTCGGTTAATCGACTCAGCGAAAATATGGGCGGTCTTAGTAATCGTTTTGGCGAAATGGTCGAACATCTGGTTGCTCCCAATATCGCCGAACGATTCAACGAACTCGGTTATCATTTCAATAAAATTTGTAACCGTGTCGAATTTCGTGAAAACGGACAAGTGATTACCGAAGTTGATCTTTTACTCGAAAATGAAAAAACGGTTGCTATTATTGAAATCAAATCGAACCCCACCACTCACGATATCAAAAAACACCTAAAACGAATGCAAATTGTACGCCGAGATTTTGAACGGTCCGGAACTATCAGGAAAGAGTTGATTGGTGCGGTTGCCGGCGCCATTTTTTCTGATGAAGTTAAGGACTTGACCCTTGAGACCGGTTTTTACGTGATCGCTCAAACCGGTGATACCGTCAAAATCGACGTTCCTGAACATTTCAAACCAAGAATATTTTAAGTAGTAGTGAATCATGGAGAATGAATCGTGGAGAACGCAAGCGATTTTTCAAAATAATCGTATCTATTCAGTAGAATGTTTAAAATTTTCGTGTTTCTGTCCTGT
This sequence comes from Planctomycetaceae bacterium, assembly GCA_031259095.1. Taxonomy (GTDB): domain Bacteria; phylum Planctomycetota; class Planctomycetia; order Pirellulales; family Thermoguttaceae; genus WRKP01. The sequence goes on from JAIRLW010000452.1 coordinate 3,810, forward strand.
TAGGAACAACATATTGGTAGAAAATGATTGCAATTAAAAATATTGTGTCCCTAACGGGACACTGATTATTTTTTATACCATTTTTTAGTGTTACAATTTATTTCATTGTTAAAAAGGAGATTTATTATGCGGCTTGTAACCCGATCAGATTTCGACGGACTTGTTTGTGGAATGCTTTTAAAAGAAGAAGGAATCATTGATTCTGTCCAATTTGTGCATCCGAAAGACTTGCAAGACGGTTTATTCAAGGCGGAACCTGATGATATTTTATGTAATGTTCCGTTTGTGCCTGGTTGCGGGATGTGGTTTGATCATCATTCCAGCGAGGCAGAACGGGTCGGATGGACACAAGAAGTGAAAGGGGGCAGCAAGAAGGCTCCGTCTTGTGCAGGAATTGTGTACGAATATTTTGGCGGAGAAAAAAAGTTTTTGAAATTCAAAGAATTGGTTAGAGCGGTTGATAAGGTCGATTCCGGTCAACTCACGGCGGAGGATATTCGTAATCCGCAAGGTTGGGTGTTGATTGGTTTTATTGCCGATCCGCGTACCGGATTAGGACGGTTTCACCATTTCCGAATTTCAAATTATCAGTTAATGATGGCGTTTATCGAGCATTTACGAACAAAAACGCTTGATGAAATTTTGGCGCATCCTGATGTGAAGGAACGAATTGACCTTTACCAACAGCAAACAAATCTGTTTGTTGAAATGGTTATTAAGTATTCAAAAACGGACGGCAATGTGTTAATCACGGATTTACGGGGAATTGATCCGATTTACACAAGTAATCGTTTCACTATTTACAGCGTCTTTCCGGAACAAAATGTGTCGCTTTGGATTACCGATGGTAAGGCGAAAGTCAATGTGATGATTTCGTGCGGTTACAGTGTCGTCAACCGAACCTGTACGGCAGATGTGGGAGCGTTAATGCTCCGGTACGGCGGCGGCGGTCATAAACAGGTGGGAACTTGTCAGACGCCTGTTGAAAATGCCGACCAAATTATTGCCGAAATTGTCAAGGGATTGAAAAGTAGTTAAACATAGAAAATCCCTGTTTAGTTTCACCGCGAAAATCACGAATGTTCACGAAAAGATGGGAAGAATAATTTTCGTGTCCATTCGTGTTTTTCGTAGTGAACATTCATCTGCACTTTCTTAAAAAAAATAGTTTAATCTCCTTATTTTTAAGTATTTTTATTTTTTTGGTCTGTTTGCTTTCCGATATAAAGAGTCCCCAAATGATTCCTGTTTTTCACGCAAAAATTGTATTGCCCTGAAAGGGCA
>JAIRLW010000489.1 GCA_031259095.1 Planctomycetaceae bacterium
TTCGTGTAAATCCTGCCGATCACCGTCTTGTTCCACCGCCGCCATCAGGATATTTTCTGTCGCCATAAAAGGAAGTTCCAACCGGAGATTTTTTTCAATCACTTTCGGATAAACCGCCAACCCTTCGGCAATATTTTGATACAAAATCAGTACGGCGTCTATTGCCAGAAACGCTTGCGGCAATACAATCCGGCGGTTCGCGCTGTCGTCGAGCGTCCGTTCCAACCATTGCGCGGACGCGGTCATTGCCGGACTGGTTTGCAAACTCATCACCAATCGGGCAAGCGAACACAGCCGCTCGCTCCGCATCGGATTCCGTTTATACGCCATCGCGGAAGAACCAATCTGATTCGCCTCAAACGGTTCCTCCAACTCCTTGCGATGGGCAAGAATACGCAAATCGGCAGCGAATTTGTGTGCGCTTTGCGCAATACCCGATAACACGTCCAGAATTTGGGAATCCATTTTTCGCGGATAAGTCTGACCCGTTATCGCAAAAGATTCCATTCCGATTTTTTCGCAAAAAATCTGTTCCAATTGGCGGACTTTTGCGTGATCGCCGTCGAACAATTTCAAAAAACTGGCTTGAGTTCCAGTTGTTCCTTTATTGCCGAGAACTTTGATGTTACCGATTCGGTGTTCGGTTTCGGCGAGATCGAGAATCAAATCATAAGCCCAAAGACATGCACGCCGTCCGACAGTGGTTGGTTGGGCGGGCTGGAGATGGGTGAATGCCAAACACGGCAAGTCCCGATATTTCCGCGCAAAACGTCCCAACCGGTCAATCACCACCGCTAAACGGTTTCGGATTAACGTAAGCGCCTCACGAAGTAGAATCGCGTCGGCGTTGTCGGTTACAAAACAACTGGTCGCGCCAAGATGAATAATTGGTCGGGCATTGGGACAAACATCGCCGTAGGCGTGGACATGCGCCATAACATCATGACGCAATTTTGTTTCGTATTCTGCGGCTTTTTCGAAATCAATATCATCAAGATGATTTCGGAGTTCTTCGATTTGTGCCTGCGTGATTGGCAATCCGAGTTCGGTTTCGGCTTCCGCCAATGCCAGCCAGAGTTGACGCCAGAGACTGAATTTCCGTTGCGCTCCCCAAAGTTGCGACATCAGACGCGAAGCGTAACGGCTAATTAACGGGTTTTCGTAATATTGCATTGTTGAATAAGGGAAGAAAATTTTTGTTATTTTTAGTCGATTTCTGCCGAATTGGTCTCTAATGTCCCTTTAGTCCCCTATCGTCCCTAACATCCTTTTTTAGAGGGACATTAGGGACGATAGGGACATTAAGGACAAATGATTTGTCATAAAACGTTGTGGTTAAAAAACGGTAATATATCAGTGGAATTTTTTTATATTAGCCCCGAAAGGGGCGTCAGGATTATAGCCTACCCCAACGGGGTAGGGTTAATTTTCCCCCGCCAATCCAACGCCCTGAAAGGGCAACAGGAAAATAATTTTAAATGACAAACTGTTTATAATCTTGCCGCCCTTTCAGGGCTTTGGTGTTTTGATAACTTGAACCTACCCCGTTGGGGTAGGCTATAATCCGACCGCCCTTTCAGGGCGAAATACAATTTCAACCTAAAACAAAGATTCCACTGATATATTACAAAAAACGAATTTTTAGAGATACTCAATACCAATATTCCACTGATAAATTCCCTGTTTTATTTAGCGGCAATTTTGATAAATCGCCTGAATCATTTCGGCGGAATCTTTAAATTTTGTTTTTGATTTTAGGACGGTATCGACGAGACGTCTTGCGTCGGTTTCGGAGTGACCGAGAGCAAGAAGGGCTTCGTAAGTTTCGGAAACCACGTCAATATGTTGTTCGGTATTGGGAAAATCACGGGCGACGAGCAACGCGAACTTTGGAACTTTACGCCGTAACTTGGCGACAATTCGTTCCGACATTGCTGCACCGATTCCGGGTAAACTGGCGAGGAATTTTTCATCTTTTTCTTCGATAGCGGTGGCGACTTCTTTGACCGGACGAACCATTGCCCGCAACGCTTTTTTCGCGCCAACGCCATCGACACTGCAAAACAATTCAAAAAATTCACGTTCCGCTTCGGTGAGAAAACCAATTAAACGCGGCGTGATTTTCCCTTGCGGATTTCCGTCGAAGGAGTAGATGGTATGCAGGGCGACTGTTTTCCCGATGTCGTTTTGTAATTGCCGTCGGGTGTACTCTGGAATCAACACCTCATACTCAAACGGTGCGGCGGCAATGACTGCCCGATCTTCATGTAATGCGGTTAAAAGTCCGGTAATTTTTGAAATCATATTGATGATTGATCGCAACGATGATCAGGTCAAAGAGAAAAATGATTAAACAAGAAGGAATTATACACGATCATTTTTGTCAAACAAGCATTCCAAGTATAATTGTCTAGATTACTCCCCACATAAGGACTGATCTATTATTCCTTCGAGAATTCGTCACGAATATCTTGTAACTGTTTGCGCAGATATTGCACGGCATAACGTTTTCGTGACAAAAGCGTATTAATCTTGATTCCGGTACGCTCTGAAATTTTACGGAATGATTCATGTTGAATCTCCGTCCATTCAAATATGTCACGTTGTTCTAACGGCAATTCAGCTAAGGCCAGACAGAATCGGTCCCAAAAAATATTTTGTAAATGAATTAGCTCCGGTTGATCCTTTTCGTCCGATAAGAACCATGATAAAACTTCGTCGGTTTTTTCGTCTTCGATTTCGGAAAAAAGAAGGCACTTCCGTTTACACCAGAAATTTATAACCAAATTCTGCGCAACCCGAAAAAGCCAAGGTAACACTAATTTCGTAGGTATTGCTGTTTGATCCATTGAGGCAAAACGGCAAAAAACATCTTGTAAAATATCTTCTCCATCTTCCCAAGAATGAACACGACGATGCACAAACGTAGCAATCTTTTCGTAATACTGTGAAACGATATCCAAGTCATTCCGATTATCACTTTGAGGATCGTTCATTGTTCTTGTGTTGGTTTCGCAATATTACTGTGGTTGTCAATTGGAAAACCAGTAACGCTGAAATTTGAGAGTTGTTAATCAAGGTGGCAACATTGGTGCAAGAGGCGGAGCAAAAGTAGGACTACGATCCTCTATTACGGGCGGCGGTAGGTCAACCAAAGCCCGAACAGACAACAGAAAAATCGGTGTCAAGGGATCATTGGATTTTATTGCAAGTTTCTTTTGAACATGACCTTGTAGTCTTGCAGGATGAAACGAAAAAACGATGGAACCCGTTTCATCGGGTCGAAGCATTGTAATATTGGGAAACGATACTACTTGAATAAAACCGCCGCTGCCGCACACAGGTTCTATCCCTTCGATCAACAATGGTCGATTGCCTATGTTCTTGACACGAAACGTTCCTGAAATAGGAGCGTCCGTTTTCACCAATCCAATATCGAAAATCACTGGCTCACCCGCAATCACAGGAAGCCAATATCCATAAGGAAAACAACCTCGCCATATAAAATACAGCGCGGAAAGTAAAAGAGTACAAAACGAGATATAACACAAAAATTCGGCTATCCGTTTCATTTTTGATTTAACAAAAGTTATAACTCAATACATTCGCCCGATGTTTGACAACAGGAGTACCCTTCAGGACATCCTGACCGAACTTCCGAATGTTCTCCGCTTTCGTCTGTCCATTGATAAATATGGTAACATTCCTTGATTTCACTATTTTGTGCATTCCCCAATTGTTTTGGCACGACACTCCAGAGTACCAGTGTCAATCCAATCCAAACGAGTGAAGCAAAGAGATATTGTTCTCCAAAAGAAATGATGGACAAATATTTTCTACTCATGATAATACTCCTAATTTTAAAAATCAAGATTTTGAATTCTTACGGTTTTGTCTTATTTTCAAGAACAATCCGATAATAATAAGTAACACTCCAATAGACAATGCAACTCCTCGCGTCCATGAAAAATCGTTATTTCGTAATAAACGATCTACATCGGTCGACGGAAGAAATTGTTTTGTATCAAACACGGAAAGCGGCGGATCGCCAAAAGTAAATTCTGTGACGTTAAATGTTTGGCTTTTTTCAAGAGTGCCGTCAAGTAAATAATTGGCAGTAACATATTTTTTTAACCGCGGTACGCCATCAATAACTCCATCATACTCACAATTTGTTTTCATGTGTACCGTAGGATTGCCTTTCCGGTCACAACCTACCATAAAACCTTCTAACATCACCCACATATTGTTACGATCAAAGCGGCAACGAAAATCTGTCCTCATTTCGTTATTAGAGAGAGTGTCGATTTGAAGAACAACAGTTCTGACACCGTCTTTCGTCTCTTGAAAAATTTTGCTACGAAGTTTAGAGGAAGTATTGTTAATATCAAACCAAATATCACGAGGGAGTCCTTTAAAGGAGTAGGGAGACGAATAAAATCCTATCGAATCCAATTGTGAAAGCCCCTCGGCGAGATTTTCGGAAGTTCCATGAGTCAATAAACGATAGGAGTCATCCGGCTGTTTTTGAAACGACATAAAACCCTTGGGAATAATAAGAGATGTTACAGATGGACGCGGTGGTTCAAGTCCGTTGACATCCAAACGGTAATAGCCGCCTCCGCGGCTCCAGAATGAAAGATCGCTTTTAGTCTTCAATTCTTTCTCCGTATTCTGTGCATAAATACTGTCTGTTTTTATTTTCATTGTTACATGAGAATAAGCGTCTTTCAATCTCAGATGGGCCGCCGTACATTCATCAAACAGTTTTTTGTCTTCCATAGACACGCTGTCCGCCATAAGAGCAAACGGAACCAGCAACAGATATAACAACAAAAACAACAGTCGATATAAAAATCGAATTAATTTACTTGTTTTCATGATGAACTGTGATTTTGGGAAAAGGTATGTTAGAGAAGACCGATAAACGCTGAACAATTACAAGCCCATAATCCCCTCCAACAAAAGCAATTACAGCCGGTATTTGAGCAATCAATCAACCTTCCTGTTCCATTCCAGTAAATAGGTGAACATGTCGCATTCGCATTACAAAGTATGCATGAAACGATACCAGACCCGCCTTTTGCATGTTGTTGAAAAGCGAATAGCAAGAGAATAAAAATTAAAACTGATGTCACGAGAACACCTGATAAATTGAACATTTTTTTCATAAATTTCTCCTAAACCTGCACGGGGTTAAAATTCCACCTTGATTGCCTATGAACAAATTTTTATAAAATTTATTCAGAACTCACATTATATCTTTAAAA
>JAIRLW010000497.1 GCA_031259095.1 Planctomycetaceae bacterium
GGCAGATTGTCTGATTCTTTAACAGAAAGCCCGCTGTTCGTAACCCAAGGCGGATTACCAAGAACAAGAATTGATTCCGGTTTATGCTTGTTTGCAATATCGTTGAATCGAAAGTGAAATACATCGTCTTGAATAATTTTTACGTTAATGTTTCGACTTTTAGTAAACGGCTCTAACCTTTTTTTCGTTTCAGCAATATACGGTTCATAGATTTCAATTCCGTAAACATATTGAATTGATGGAAAAGTTTCCAACGCTGCAACAATAAAATTTCCGCGTCCGCAAGTCGGTTCGACCAACACTTCCGGTTCGATTCCTTGCTCTTTCAACCAACGGCAAATTTTACGTGCGAGTTCTAGCGGCGTTTGAAAATCGCCATATTCAGATTTATTCCGATTATTCGCAACATTTTTGTTCATCACTGAAATTCACGCTAGTCTGTTAACGTATCCACCTAAATCCAACGATTTGATGATATTGTAACTGTCATTGTATTGATTTGATATGGTTAAAATTAGTTTTACCCATTCCTTTTATTTTTTGCATTGCTTTTTCCATGATCTCCAATAACTCTTGTGGAAATTTGTTTGCTCTATTTTTCTCTTTCAATAAATCTTTGATAATGCAATTTGATTTTTCTTTACCTTCTATTACATCATTCTTATTGTTTTTTACCTTGAACAAATCTTGACTCAATACAATATTGAGTATCTCTTTACCTTCCATTTGATCTTGCCATTTACCAACACTAATTTGTAACGATTTAGAATCACCGCGAAGTAATTCTAATTTATCGAAAAACATTGCTTGCATTTTTTTTGATAAATCTTTAGCATTTTCGATGTAATTATTGAAACTTTTTTATTTGTTCTATCTTTTGCAATGCGTCCTTCTCCGTTTTTATATTACTTAATTTTGCTATTTTGATACAGGTTTTTTTAAGTTTTTCTCTGCAAGATATAATTATAAAATTAAGTGCATCCACAAATAAACGCTCTTGAGCAAAACGAATAATTTTATTGGTTATTTCGGTTTTCACATTTTTACTTGGACATAAATATTGCGATAAGCACAAAAAATCCGGTTCTAAAAAATAGTTCTCAATTTCTCTTTTATGTAAAATTAATAAATTGTTTCCATTTTCCGTACCAAATGTTTCCCAAGATCGAGCGACTTCTTGATCGTTACACGTATCGCGATCAACCAAGAAAAAATAATAAGGATACGATCGTTGAAATGCCTGAGATACAAAACGAACTCCATCTGCCGGACCAAGAGGTTCAATTTTAATTTTTCCATCAAATAATGATTCCATCACGTTAACATCAAATCTGTCTGTACCACCGCCTTCAACAAAAAGTACAGAAGAACTTGTTTTCGCAAATTCTTTTGATTCCCGATGTGTTGTTACTTTAATTCTACTCATAAAATATAATAATTGACTCATAATTCGAATTTTTTGCAAATTTATTGCTTTTTTTCTTTGTGAACAAACCTGTTTGTTTCCTGTAAATGGAGGGGTAGTATTGGAGTTCTGATATTCCGTTGGCTTTTCTTGATTCCCGTATGACAAAATCAAAAATTCGAGCGGTGGAAAAAAAATGCGGTGCGTTTGTGAAAAATTTTGGGGCGGTGGAAGGCGAGGGCAGCTCTTTCGCGGGGAATTTTTGTTCCTCAATCGTTGAAAGTTGTTCCCCCGAAGCAAATTTCCGCTCTTCAATTGTCGAAAGTTGTACTCCCGAAGTAAATTTTTGTTCCTCAATTGTCTATTCTTGTTCTTCTCGCCGTTAAAATCGTCCCATCATGGCTCATTGTTATAAGACAAACAGAAAATGACACGTGGCAATCAGGAAAAGACATGTGCGAATTTGTCATTGACACGTGACAATCGGCAAATGATACGTGACAATCGGTCGTTGACACGTGCGAATCGGTCATTCCCATAAGGAAAAAACAGATGATCATAAGACAATCGGTCGCAGCAATCAAATAGATATGGAAGAACACGCGGATTTTTCCGATTGTCGGACGGTTTGAGAGCTTGATTGAACGGCTGGAAACTTTGGTTGGGGGGTTGGAGGCTTCGATGGTTTTCCTGCGGGACACGGGAGCCCGTTATTCAGACAAAGAAGAACGACAATCATCAGCGGAAGAAGCATCATTGGCGATGGGAGAAAATGCGTGAAATAATAGGAGAACAAGAGGATGACGCGGGAAAACGAAAATTTTGTTGGGAAGAATCCCCCTCGTTGATCGGAAAATGAAAATTCCTCGTGAAATGATCGCAAATTCCTCAAAATGCCCGAAAACCTGCCAAAATGATAGGTTTTCAGGCAAAAAGATACGTTTTTGAAAATCAAAAAAATTGGAAAAATGAAAGGAACAGAGACAATGGATTCGGAAAAGTAAAAAGACGAATTTCAAATCGCGTGATGGCAATGTTGTTCTATTTGCTTTTCAATTCCAGAGGAATGCTGTTTTTTCCTTTGACAATCTCGGCGGTCAAACCGGAACCGGCAGGATTGGTATATTTTGCAGGAACAACAACCCGATACCCCCAATCAATAAAACCATGTTTTGCAACTTCTTCTTTGACTTGTTCTTCGGTGTAATGTTTGGTCGCCTCTTCCTTGAAAACGGAAATGTGATATTTGCCGACCGTTGTTCCCGCACCGTCTTTGCCGCCTTGTATCGCGGTCAAAACGTATTTTCCCGATGCGTCCGTTTTGCCGACGGCAGGGGTTCCAGCACCTGCAACCGCAGGTGAAAATGAAACCGTCGCGTCCGCCAAAACGTTGCCGTCAAGCGTTACAAGACCTTCCACATATTCCGTTCGTAAGTGAGTCCCGCCGCAGCCGGCAACGAAAATCAATGTCAACGACGATGTCAACGTTAATATCAACGACAAGAATAAATTTGTTTTTTGCATATTAAATTCTCCTGTTTTGTTGGGTTTGTTAAAAATAATTTGTTGTTAAAAATGACAAAGAAACGTGTTAAGGTAGGCGGCGTTTCGCCGAAACACCGTGTTGATAACACCCCGAAGGAAACAATGAAATGCGCGTTTGCAATTCTCGTTACTTTGCGGCAACACGTTTTTTCGGCGAAAGCTCGCCTGCCTTGCACTTGTTTACGCTTTGTGTTTCTGATTTTGAAATACTTTGCGTTTGACATACTACCATTTGCGTCTGCTACGGCAATTGTTGACTTTCACCGCTTGCGGGAGTCGCGGCGGCTCCCCAAACACCGTAAATTGAAGCAAATGAACTCGCCCAAATATTGCCGGTAGAAATGCCTGTTTTCGTGCGCACATCTTGTACCGGATCACCCGCGTCAATCGTGTCGGAAACAAAATGTACCGAACCGTCAATCATTGCGGCATTCACGCCGCCGGTATGGTAACTTGTCGGGCTAAAAAATCCGCCTCTGCCATCCGGCGATGTACCGCTTCCGCACCAAGGCGAGTTGGGCGGAAGAATAAAATTCACCCCCATGAGGCTTAGGCGTCCATCATAAAGACGGCGACCGGGTAAACGATGTGCTTCCGCGACCGTAACGCTGCTGCTCAATAATCCGTTCGCGTTCTTTTTGGCAAGACAAAGACTGGCAGCCGTTGCCCCTGCCGCGTCAATGCCCAATTCCGCAACACCAAGTTTGATTCTTGGATTGGGTCCCAGTTCAATTCCAACCGTCGCTTCAGCAAAAGCAATCGTATTCGACGTCCCGTCTGTTACTGTTGAAAAATTGGAAACAGAACTGCTTCCCAGCCGGAACGGAGAGCGAACACTATCGTCGGAATGATCGCAAGTAATATCGCCGCGATTGAGACGATAATTTCCGCGTTGTAACTGTCCGCTGGGGACAATCGCGTTGGTATCCGATGGACAGACGGCAATGGAAATCGGCATGGTGGACGGTTTTGAACCGCCCGCCCAAATCCAAGTGAAATTGGCATTGTTAGCAACGTCTTGTTTAATGAGATCGTAAATTGCCGTTTGTTCAATATACGGCAACAACGGGTAAACGAAATTCAAACGCTCCCGATTGTTGCTCGCAGTTGCGCATCCGCCGGTTCGTTGGTAAAGAGTGTTCGGAAACTCTTTATGAGCGTCGTGATGCGTGTGCAATCCGAGTCCCCACTGTTTCAGATGGTTACTGCACGACATTCGTCTCGCCGCTTCTCTCGCGGCTTGAACGGCAGGCAACAGAAGAGCGATTAACACGCCGATAATCGCTATCACAACCAGAAGCTCAACAAGAGTAAATGCCAGAAAACCAATAGCAGAACGCGGTTTAAGAAAGATTTTTGCAGAATTATCGTTGCGAAAATTCTTAAAAATATTTTTATCTGCCCCCCCCCCCCCTTACCTATTTTAACATTTGTCTTAACATCGAAATTGACGTTAAATTCGGCATTGAACAAACTTTGATTTTGATTTGTCTTTTT
>JAIRLW010000534.1 GCA_031259095.1 Planctomycetaceae bacterium
TCCAACACTTCGGTTTAACCAAACAACTTGAAGAAATGAACGAGCGACTCCTTGAACAAACTAATCCGCCTAACAACAGAAATCAATAAACACTCAACCGGCACGACGTTTCGGCGAAAGGTCGCCTACCTGTAAAGCCTACCTGAAACTTTTAGGGATAAGAACAACAATAGCGACTAAAGGGACAGATTCTCTTTTTAGAATTATCGTTAAAATCAAAAAAATCGTTATTATCCAAAAAATCGCTATAGATTGCCCGTTTTATACGTCGATAAACCGAAAGAACAGGAAATACTCAATTTGTTTTTTACAATCAAAAGCAAAAAACTAAGTCAAAAAAAACAAACTGTTTGCACAAAATGGGCAATAAAACAATGAAAACATGGAAATTACTATGCCGTTTTGCCGTTGTGGTTTTGATTTTCGGTATCGTTTTGATTAATCAGGCGTTACCGCAATCGTCCGTAGCCAAACAATACCGCAAACCAAGTGAAAGCGATATTGAATGGCTTCTCGGAACTCCCAACGCTCAATCTTTAAATCAAAAGGCAAACTATAACGTTCCTCCTTGCGAACCTGCTTATTCGCCTTTTCACACGACGCCGCCAGAACAAACAAAAACTCCACAACAACCGACCAGTTCACAAACTTCCGGTGAAATCACACCAATAGCCGTCCAAGAATGGATTTCATCGTCTTCGGAGAAGTTTTTCTCAAAAGTACCGAAGAAAGAAACAGTCATGAATGAAACGCCTGTTTCACCGCCGCAAAACGAAAAATATGTAACAAATTCTTTGTCTCCAACCAATACGGAATCCGCAGTCAAATCCGACCTTAAAACCATTCCCAAACTAACGCCAAAATCTCAGAATACGCAAAATACTCAACCTTGTTCTTATGTTACGGACTATTCCGTTCCTGATCATTCCGTTGTAACTGATTCCAATTTGCCTAAAAAACAGAATAATATTAATGATAATGATATTTTTCCATGTATTGATTGCGACACAATAAGTTTCGATTATCATTTTGATAATAACGTTGAAAATACCTGTTATCGAATTTGTTCAGATTGGAATGTACCGGAGATGGTTGGCGATACGTCGTGGACTTCGGGGCGATTTGTTGGTGTAACTTCTCAAGAGAAAACAGCATTTTTTTCAGTTCCGACCGCTTTGTTAAGCCGTTTGAATCTCGCCGAACATTTTAATGCCGAAACAAAAAATCGATTTTGGTTCGATTACCGATGGCTTAACAACGCAACATCGGTTAACGTAGCAGATTTCCGAAAAAGCCGAACAGCGGATCAATTTACGTTTGGTCTTGAAACAAGTTTGAGCCGTTGTTTGTCAGTGGAAGTTCGTGTTCCGGTTATCAATCAATTTGCTTCTAAACAATCCGGACTTCTGAACAGCCAATTTAATGAGAGCGCTACCGAAATGGGTAATCTTTCGTTGATTTTTAAGTATCTTTTGTCTCGATCCCGCGAATTTACATTTTCCGGCGGTATTGGGGTTGTGTTTCCGACGGCGAAGGATTGGAGACTTCCCAATGTTCTCTTGGAAAACAAATCATACTATCTTGTTCCGTATCTTGGTTTACAATGGCATCCGAATGAAAATCTTTTCGGACATTTTCTTGTTCAAACCGATATTTCCGTTTCCGACAACCAACTCCGGTTTGGCAATGAAAAATTGAATATTGATGAATCAACAATAGTTCGTTTGGGTTGGCAGTTAGGTCGTTGGTTTTACCGAAACGAATTAGGTTCTCACTTATGCCGTTTGGGGGGATTCCTTGAACTGGACTGGACTTTAACAACAGGTCGCGCAGATACCGGACAAATACTCCATGATTCGGAAAATGTTTTTGTCGGTTCAATAAAGAACAAACCTCAATCGTTTAATATTGTTATTGGTATTCCGGTTTTATTTGGTCAACTCGCCATGACCAACGCCGTCATTCTCCCGCTGACAAACCATGATCGAACATTCAGTGTCGGCTATGATTTTTCGTTGAGCCGACGGTTTTAGACCAAAACCGTAAGCGGGAATACTATGATACTCCTCGCACTTGAAATTTCGGTTTTCGTTTTAAAAATACGGACATTTTTAACGTTGCAACAATCCTAGTAATAGTTGGGCGTTTTGTCCGTTTTGTTGTAGAACGGCAATATTGGATTGTATTAGCAGTTGTTGTCGGGCAAAGGCGGAAGATTCTAAAGCAAAATCGGCGTCCACAATTTCACTGCGGGCTGTTGTTTCGATTTCAATAGCGTCCACCATGTTTTGCATATTCGCCTGAATCTGGTTTTTCTGGAACGCTCCCAACCGTCCGCGTATTTCCGACACCTCCGCCGTCACTTCTTCCACAATCTTGAACGCGGTCGCCGTGTCGGTCAATAAATCGTAACGTCCACCGGTTTTGAGTTGCGAAAGAGAACCGTTCACTCCGCCTAAAGCAGTTGTGTGAACACTTTTCACCGCTATGCGGGCTTGTTGTTCCGAAACAGCGTTTGGTCCCAATTGAATCAATGCTCCGCCGCCGGTAATGCGAAAGCCAAACACGTCGCCTTTTGGGACGTCCGAGTTGATCCATAACGACAGGTCCAAATCAGAGGTGGCCGTCGATGCAATTCTGCCGTTGCCGTTAGCAAGTTGACCGTCAATTTTAGCAACAATATCAGTTCCGTAAGTTTGCTCCGTAACATTTCCGAACCGATCCGTCAACGGAAAATCCGTTTCCAACGCCGCGCGAACCGTCACAAATTCTTGACTGCCGTATTCCACAGAGTGAAACGTTATTCCGAGATTAACGTTATCGCTGTTACCAATCATGGACGCGCCAAGTTTTGTTCCTGTTGCGCGAACCTGAAGCGTCCCGGAATCTCCAATGTGAACCTGATCTTCGCCGTTGGGAACCAGCGAAGTTCCTTCCGCAATCGCCGGCAATGACGCGGTAAAATAATCGCTGACTTCCGGCGTTGAATTGATTAAATCCACCACTTCACGCGCCGCCGCCGGATGATCCGGTGAAACGCCAATCGTCAACTGTTTCGATTGAGCATTGTACGAAACACGCGAACCGGTCGAATCGGCAACAATAATAATTTCCGTATCATTCCATTGTTCACCGGCTTGTTTCGCGGAAACCTGAAACATTGCGTTGATACCGTTGGCGGAAACGACAGTTCCTTCAGGACGTAAATCGACCGGACGGATTCCGCCGGCGAGTGTTGCCCAATCTCCAACCGCAACACGTCCGCCGCCATCAGACAACGCACCACGCGAAGCAACAAATTGCGCACTCAAAACCGGATCACTGTTAATCAGTTCAACGATGTCATCGACGGTTGTAACAGATTGAGACGGAATACCAATCGTCAATTCTTTTGAAACAGAATTGTATTGGGCAGCCGGACCGTCCGCATTGGCAATAACCCGAACCGTCGTATTATTGTAAGACGCTCCGGCATGTCGTGCGGTAATCGTGAAATCGGAATATTGTCCGTTTTTTGAGGAAATGGTTACGGTCGGATACTCTTCTCTAATTCCCGTACCATAACTCGAAAACACTAAATCAGGATATTGTCCTTCCGCGGTCACACAATCAATCGCCAACGGATCATAAGTCGGTTTCAATAAACCGTTTCCGCTGCCGGATTGTCCCGTCGTGCAAACCGTTGCGTTGGGATTGTTCGGATCAAGAACCGAAACACTAATTCCTAAACGGTCGAGAACTTGTTTCGATTCCGCTGCCGATGGATCGTTGAAAAAACGTACAAGATCATTTGCCGTTGTTTTCACAAGACCGTTGGTATCCGTTTCAAGATGAATTAACACGGTTCCCGACGAAATAAGTCCGCCGGATGTTTTACCAACTTGCGCGTCGATTCCGCGATAACCCGAATCGCTGAAGGTCGGCGGGTGATTCGGATCATAAAAGGTCAAGGGAACAACACTAAATCGGGAACTAATAAACGGATCATCGGCAACAAGTTTTTTCAAGTCGTCCATCGAAAAATCGTTACGGTCTGGATCGTCGGCGCGACCGGTAAAATCAACCGAAATAATGACGGCGTTACGTTCCGCGTCGAACACAACCGATTCGTCTGCTTGGTCGCGCAATAAAACCGCAACCTGATCGTTTTCTAAACCCGGCGACAACGCTCGAAGCGTAAACGACGTTCCCGCATCCAATCCTTGAATTTGCGCGGAAGCGTAACCATAAACAGGCGGATAAGTCGAATCGTCAACCGACAACGGCGTTCCGGGCGTACTGACAAACCGAATCGACGGCGAATTTTGCGGTGCAAGAAATTGTAAATAATTATTCTCTTTATCGTTACCATAATAGGCGGTTTCCGTAAACGGCGATACGGTTCCTAAACCGGTTGAATCATTGGGAATGGTTGCCGAAAGTTGACCGGTTCCGTCTGGATTTTTCAAAAGCGGCGACGTGTTAATCAACATCGCAACCTGTTCCGCTGTCGTGAGAACACTTCCGCCGTCCACTCCAATTTTCGACTGCTCAAATGTTGTTGCCGGAATCAACGCTCCGGTTCCGTCGGACGGCAGAGTATGCTGTAACTCAAAATACGTGTCGGCAACCGGAGACGACTTAATCCAATCCGCAAGATCATTAACTGTTGTGTTGTTCGGATCATTCGGGTCCGACTCGTTGTAAGAAACGTTTATCTGAAACGTTTTCGGAGAACCTTGTAATTGAACATCAATTCCCGGTATCTGATCGGTTCCGTAAACATTGTTGAACACAAATTGAATATCGTTAAACGATGTTCCCGCATATTGGGCAACAATTGAAAATTCGTTATTGGAAACGCCGTCCTGATTGCCGTTGTAATGATATTCCGCGTTTTGCCAACGTTCCGTCTGCAAAACAATTTCCACCACCGTTGGTTCATTACCGCTTGATGGCGAAACGTTAATGGTCGGATTTTCGTTTCCTTCCTTCGGAGCCGTGTAACGAACAACAAAATTCCCTGCCGCTGTTCCGGGTTCGCTGGCGGTTACGATCACGTCGTTGTTTTTTCCGTAAGAAGTCAGACCGAGACTTCCAGCGGTTGATTCGGAATAAATTGTTGCCGCAACACCGGTTGCATCGCTGAAACGGTTGACGGCGTTTGCAATATCTGATACGGTTGCGTCTTTGTCGAACATTAACGTTTGATAACCGCCTGTTCCGCCAATATCCAAGACAACATCGTTTTTCAACGCTCCCAAAGGATAATAAAGTTCTGCTTGACGCGGCGGTTCGAGAACCTGAACCGAAATATCTTTTTCTGTTCGACCTAAAAAATTCGCCTGCTTAACATTCAAACGATCAATTTTACTTTTGTCCGTTCCATACGTTATGAAATCGAGCGAGCCGTCAATTAGTTTTTGATTTTGATAAGTCGTCGAATAAGATAACATATCAATAGAATTTAACACGGCGTCGGTTTGAACCTGTAACATTGCCAATGTTTCCGGATTTTCGGCTCCGGTGTTGGCGGCTTGAGTGACCAGACCGCGAAGATCATTCAGCAAACTGTTTAAATGCGACAACGTACTGTCAATGGTCGAAATTACGGAATCCGCCCGTTGACAGTTGGCCACTGCTTGAGAAAGCGAAACAATATCTGTCCGCATGGCCGTGCCGGAAATAAAACCGATAGGATCATCGCGTCCTGAATGAATACGAAGTCCCGACGACAAATTACGAACCGATTGGGAAAGAGCCGTTTCCGTCTGCTGAAGCGTTAACCGCCCAATCATCGAATTGACGTCAACTTTAAGATTGGTCGGATGATAAATCGTTGACATATCTCAACAGAAAAAAGATAAAAATGATGATAAACAGAAAAAATTACGAAGACGCATATCGGTTAATATCGGTTATTCCAACAGTTCGGAATAAATCAATTTTACGATGCCGCAGAGATTTTTCCTGATTGCTCTAAGAAATAGAATCTCTAAAAGGAACTTCTAAAAACATC
Organism: Planctomycetaceae bacterium; assembly: GCA_031259095.1. Lineage (GTDB taxonomy): Bacteria > Planctomycetota > Planctomycetia > Pirellulales > Thermoguttaceae > WRKP01. Next base: position 5,999 of record JAIRLW010000534.1, read on the forward strand.
TTCTTCCTATACAAATTTGCATTTGTCCTATCTAACCCTTTTGTCCTTAATTTTTAGGGACAAAAGGGACTGATGGGACATTGGGGACAAATGAATTTTGTGATCAAGAAGGAGTTTTTAGAAATTCCCTTCAGTGATTATTTTTTTAATGATAAATATTTCCGTCCCGTTAGGGACGAGTGTTTTTTAAACAATTGATCAACCTCGTTTGCTGCCAACATATTGCCTCTAACGGGGCAGAAAATGAAACATTCATCACATTACTGAATCGTTACAAATAAAAAGACCACGAT
>JAIRLW010000546.1 GCA_031259095.1 Planctomycetaceae bacterium
CAATGACCTCCGCGATGGTTCATTGGCATTCTAAACTTGATGTCGAATTCAGTGAAACGCCCAAGCCTAAAACTTGGTGGGATGCATGCGCTTACGCGAACTTCGAATGGATCGAAGCAACTGCCTTTTTAACGAATGTTCATCGTCCGGTTGCACGCATCAGAGTTCGCGTTGCCAATCCCGATACCGATGAGGCACAAGTCTTATACGGCGGAACATGGGACGCCGGACTCATGGACGCCCGTGTGCATCCTGATTTTTATCGTCAAGGAGTTGCCGCTTATACGCTCGCCGAAATGTTGCGTTATCTTGTGGGTAAAAACCAAATCAAACAAATCGAAGCTCATATCGATGAAGATTTCGTTTCCATGTATCCGCTCCTAAGATCACTCCTCTGGAAACAAATCGATACCGGAAAAATCTTCCGAAAAGAAATCTAATTTCACTGATTGTTTCACCTCCACATTTTGGAGGGATCATTATTTATGTTGAAAATCAATAGGCAGGCGATGTTTCGCCGAAACGTCGCGCCGGTTGATTGGGTTCTTTGATTTCCAGCCGTCAACAGAGGCAAAGTCGGCTATCGACAACGCAATGTTTCGGCGAAACATTGCCTACCTTTTTAGATTTTTCGCGTGCCGCAGGTTGCTTACCGGCACAGATATTTTGGTTATTAGTAAGTTATTATACCGTTTTCACTTTAAAAACCGGTTTTTGAACTGTAAAAACACCTTAAATTGCAGAGTTAAACGAAAATATAAAACAGGTTTTTAAAAGGAAAACGGTATATTTTATTCATTTTTTTCGACTAAAGTCATCGGAAGGATCGAACCGATAAAAATGTCTGACGGGATTTTGTCGTTGACAAAAGAAGTCCAAACGGTTTACCAGAAACCGAAAAAAACAAATTTGTCACCGAAGCGGATGAAAGTAAAAATTACGTTCAACACTCCGGCTGGCAAACCGCGAAGCACGGTTTGTTATTTTCATTGATGGATGGATTCCCGTTGCAAGCAGTTTGAACAATAAGGATTGTCTGTTCAAATCTATTGCAATTGTTCCTAAATAGATAGGATTATTCACATGACGAGCAATCAAGGATGTCGTTGAAAATTGAGTTATCTTGATTTTTGGATAATTTCTCATTTTGGGAACAACGGGTTGCCGATAGATTCATTGAGGGACGACAGAACATTTTGTCTTCCATTCAGTGGAAAAAGATGTAGCCCTCAGTTTTTTTTGAAGCGAGAAATCGTACTGCCCCGACCCAGGATTTTATTGTTCTTTGTGATAGGGATATCCGTAAGAAGAACAATGGATTGCACGGGCAATTATGGTTCCGATCATAAGGAGAGTTTGGTCGGAACGTAGAAGAATAGTGTAAGTTTATCGGAGAGCCTGCAATGAAGGTTTTTACAACAGGTCAGGTCGCCAAAATTTGTAAGGTGGCCCCACGCACCGTCAGTAAATGGTTCGATTCCGGCCGGCTTAAAGGGTACCGTATTCCTGGGTCGCAAGACCGTCGGATTCCGCGAGAATACTTGATTAAATTCCTAAAAGAACATGGGATGCCGCTCGAAGGTCTTGAAGATGAGACTTTGGCAAAAGTTCTCATTGTTGCTCAGGATCAAGTGTTGATTGAGAATCTCAAACGGGAATTACCCGTCGAAAGATCGTTTCGTGTCGCTGTTGCGGCAAGCGGTTTCGATGCTGGGATTCAAGCCGAAAGTTTCCATCCTGACTGTATTATCGTTGACTTTTCGATTGGAAAAATGGAGTCGGTTCAAATTTGTCAGAATCTGCGGAGGAACGGCGAATTTTCCGAAATCATCCTCATTGCCCTACTTCCAGATGATGGAAGTACCATGAGTTTCGATCGTTCAAGTATTAATGAAACGTTCAAGAAACCGTTCGATTCGCCCTTATTGGCAGAACGGCTTCGAACATTGATCGGTTCCAAAAAAGAACTCGTCTGATAGTGTTAATATTATCAACGAGAACATCGGAATCGTTTCCATGGAAAAGAACATGTTATCGGGTCAAACCGATTCAAATAAAAAACCGTTTGATTAGAGAATCAAACGGTTTTTTGTTGCGCAAGAATTTCAAAAATTGGAAATCAAAATCAAAGGAACGACGGCAATTGGTATTTCTGACCGGTTTGGAAACTGATTTCCCACCGTTCACAGAGGCAAGTCGGCTACCGCCGACGCGATGTTTCGCCGAAACATCGCCCTTTGGTTTACCTCAATTAACAACTACCCTGTGAACGCTAAGAATTTTTTAACATTGTTCATTTTATGTTAACGTCCCATCCAGAAGGAGTGATTCTTGCGGTTCGAGCGCAACCCGGTTCAAAACGGGATGAAATACGCGGCGCGCAGGACGGATCGCTTAAAGTTTCTGTAACGCAGTCTCCCGAAAAAGGGAAAGCAAATAAAGCAATTCGAAAATTACTGGCAAAATCGCTGGAACTGAAAATATCGCAAATTGAACTGCTCGCCGGTGAAACCACAACCCAAAAAAAATTTCTGCTCAAAAATACCGATCTGGAAACGATGAAAACGAAAATTATCAATAGCGGCGAAGCCAAGTAAACCGACGCGATGTTTCGGCGAAACATTGCCTACTGTCGATGCCGCAATGTTTTTTATTTTTTTGCGCGGGTAATTGTCATCGTGGTTTTTCCTTCCCCGCTGACATTTTGTTTCACAACTTGGTTATTGGGAGCGGTTGTTTCTAATTCGAGATTCATTTTTATTTGGGTAACATTGGAAATGACAAGACCGGTTTTGACTTCCATCTGTATGGCGCTTTCACTGTCAATCTCCGTACTGTTAAGCATCATCTTCGCTGCCGCCATATTCATTTCCTGCGGCGAATCCGATTTCATACGAGATTGAGACACGATCACCGCTAACTCCGTTTCATCAACTAATTGAATCTCTTTAAGCGTGTTCGTCTGCTCCGTTTTCACCTTGCCAAGCATGGGAATTTCCGAAAAATTTTCCGACTTCCACTGTTCACCAACAGCAACCGGCTGTTTAGGCATCGCCTCGTGCATCACATCAAGCGTTTTAGTTAACGCCTTACCCGAAAATTGTTTTTTTAACATGTCCAATGCCGGTTTCGGAAGAGTTTGAGCGTGTTTTTCCAAAAACTCCTCAATACCTTCAACTTTGGTTATTTTACCATTCGGATCGAATGTCGTTGTAACTTTCAGCCCAACCATAACTCCCATCAATCTCAATGGAGAATTTTTAACTTTTTCATCGGCGCTGTCAAAAGCAATCTCTTGACCATTTATTGTTTGTTTTAGAACAATCCGTTTGATTTCCATGATTGTTTGTTGGGATCCGTCCGGTTCAATCGGCTCCGCTACAATCTCTTGATATTGGGTTTGATTGGAACGGTTCGGAATAATTTGTTCCCCAATTTTGATGGTCATATCCATATCCGTTTCAAGACGCATCTCATACGTCCCTTGCGGATAACGGTTTTTAAGAGTGTATTTCTCTTGAGCGTCCACAGGGAACGAAAAAAGAAAAAATATCGCAAACAAAACCAATAACATCATTTTGTTTATAAAAGTCTTGTTCATAATAATCTTATTCATAAAAGTCTCCAGTAAATGGTTGAAAAAGAGGTTCATTTGAAAATCTATCGGAGGATCCAAAGGGTACCTCCAAAATTCGATTTCAATCGAAATAAAAATTAGTTTTTAGAAGTTTCCCCAATCATGACCTCTCCGATTATTTTCGATGATTATACTACAACAGAAAAGGAATTACTACTACCATTGTTGACTTTTTTTATCCTTGTTTATAAAATGAGAAACCTCTAAAAAATTAATTAATTTTATTCGACTTCGGTCGATTTTAGTCGATTGAAATCGACCGAAGTCGAAATAATTAGTTAAAATAATTAGTTAAAATAATTAGTTTTTGGCAAAGTGTCGGTAACTTGTTCGTTCTCTCCTCCAACCCAACCAACTTAACCCATTCATCAATCTATGCAAATATTTGAAGGAAGAATTTGTCCGCCTCCTGAAGGTTATATCACTATTGCCGTTTCAAAATTTAATAAAACGATTACGCAACGTTTACTCGACGGAGCGTTGGCAAAATTACGGCAACACCGCGTTCACGAAAAAGATATTCGGATTGTCTGGGTTCCGGGAACGTATGAATTGCCGTTTATCGCCGCTTATTTCGCAAAAGACCCGAAATGTTTGGCAATCATTTGTCTTGGTGCGGTGATTAAAGGGGAAACATCGCACGATCAACATATTAATCGTTCCGTAAGTATGGCGTTTGGAGAAATTGCGTCGCGGTCTGGAACGCCGGTTATTTTCGGCGTTTTGACCTGCGATACCATCGAACAAGCAAACGCCCGAAGCGGAATCATTGAATCGGTTAAAGATAAAGTTCTGAATCCCGCGCCCGGCAATAAAGGAGCCGAAGCCGCTGAAGCCGCTCTTGAAATGATTGATTTACTCACCGAATTACCGGAAATCACCCTTCCCAATCCAATCCCCGAACTTCTTTCAAAATTATTTATTGCCTCTTCAGATAATAATAACGACGACGAAGACGAAGAAGAATATGAAGACGAAGATGACGACGAGTATGACGAAGACGACGATAATGAGGACAACAATGACTGATGAAAATTTTTAGTAATTATTCAGCGGAATTTTTAATTTACGTTTCAAACAATTTCAACAAACCTTATTTTTTTAACAAAACAACCTCAAACCCAAGATACCGTTACCATCCGGCTGATTTAATGTTATGAAATTTTCATTGAACTCGACGCTAAGTCTTATTGTTTTTTCGGTAGTTACAGGAATAGTGGTTGGGATTGGGACGACGATTTCCGCGTTGACCATTAACGGCTGGAATCCTGAACTGGAGTACAAAAAATATACCGATATTATGTTGGAAGCGGCGGCGAAAGTGTCCAATCCGAATGCCAAAGCGTTGGTTGAAAATTCGGTCTATGACTTTGGAATTAAGGGTGTTCAGGAAAAAGGACAACACAATTTTTCAATCAAAAATGTCGGAACCGCCGTTCTAACGCTTGAAGTGAACCAGACAACTTGTACCTGTACAGGAATTGATTTGTCGTCGAAAAGCGTCAAACCGGGTGAAACCGCCATTGCCATTGTTCGTTACAACGCGGAAAGAGCAACCGCCGGTCCTTATCACCAAGGCGGAACAATTGTAACAAACGACCCGGAAAATCGGGAAATTCTGCTTTCGGTCAAAGGGATTTTCACCTCGCCGATTGTGGTCAATCCCGGTTCTGTTTTCTTTCCTAGTATTCCCGTGTCGGAATCACGTTCCGCGGACATCCGGTTTTACGGTTTCGAAAAAACTCCGCTTCAACTTGAAACTCCTGAATGGAATAACCATGACCATTTTGAATTTCATCTGGAACCGTCCACATTGAGCGAAGCCGACCAAGCCGACTCCATGCGAAAAAATGCCGCTTCCGTTTATGAAGGTCGTGTAACAATTAAACCGGGATTGCCGGTTGGAACGTTTCAGGAAAAATTCTTTTTCAAATCGAATTATCCGAGTCAGCCGACCTTTGAATTGTCGGTTCGCGGACAAATCACCGGTAGCGGCGTGTCCATTTACGGGACAGGATTCAACAAAGAAACCGGTTCCGTTTTGCTCGGCAAAACAGGAATCGGACAAAAAATAGTTAAAGACGTTTCGATCCAATTCACCGGAACCGCCGCATTTCGTGCCGACTTAAAAGTTAAGGAAATCAGACCGGTGTGGCTAAAAGCAATTTTGTCGGAATCGCGTGATCTCGGCGGTGAATCTGTCCGGCGATGTTTGTATTCGCTGACAATCGAAGTGCCGACCGACGCTCCTGTTTGTAACTTTATAAAATCGGATGAAGAAAATGTTGCCATGATTACACTCGAAACCGGTCTTGACGATATGCCAATATTGAAACTTCCTGTCCAGTTTGCAGTAGAACAGTAAGTAGTGGAGAGTTGATAGTGGATAGTAAGAATAATCTTTTTATCCCCATTCCTCTAAAGTCCTATTTATCCCTAATGTCCCTTCAATGCCGATCAATTGGCAAAAAGTAAAAGTATTTTTGAGATTCGCGAATGGAAACAATTAATTTACCGGAATACCGTCCAACAGGCAAATATGCGAATCGTCGTTTAGCGCGGACGGTTGCGTTCCAGATGCTTTATCAGGACGAATTGAATCCCGGTTCTTGTGAACAGTTCGCCGAAACATTTTTTGAGCAGGAACTTCCCAATTATGAACCGCTCATGCGTTTTGCCCGAACACTGGTCAACGGAACGGTTGAAAAAAAAGAACAAATCGATACACTTTTAACTAAGATTGCTCAACATTGGTCGTTATCTCGAATGAATGTTACAGACCGTAGTATTTTACGCATCGCGGTTTACGAAATTTTGTTTATGGACACGCCCAAACCGGTTGTGATCAGCGAAGCGGTTGAACTGGCTAAAAAATTCGGAACCGACCAGTCCGCTGCTTTCATCAACGGAATATTAGATAAAGTAGTTGAGAGCGGATAGTTGATAGCGGAGAGTAAATTTAGATTAATATATTGGGAGAACCTCTAAAAATTTGTTTTTAATCACCGAATTATTTGTTCCTAATGTTCCTGGCATTGAGGTAAGGGACGGTAGGAATGATAGGAACAAAAGGGATGAATTTAATAATATTACTTAATTCGCTTGCGAACTATTCACTATTCACTATTAACTGTTCACTATTAACTATTTTAACTACTGGGCATCTCTAAAAATACCTTTCCTAAACACGCCTTTGATTTAAAAATCTTTTGTCCCCTTTGTCTCTTTTGTCCCTATCGTCCCTTAACCTTAATTTTAGGGACTTTAGAGACATTAGAGACAAATTGGAACAAATCATTTTGTGATTAAAAAACAATTTTTAGAGGTGCCCTACTAACTATTTTTCTGAATTAAGGAGAATTTTTTATGAAAAAGATGATTTCATTTGTGTTTTGTTTTATGTTTGTTTGTTCTTTCCTTATGTCGGCGGAAACGGCGCAGAATGTTCTTTCTCCCGAAGAAAAAGCAGAAGGATTTCAACTTCTCTTTGACGGCAAGCAACTGTCGCCGGAAATTTGGCAAAGCGCGATTGACGGTTATCCGGTGGAAGACGGAGTGATTGTTTGCCGAAAAGGCGGGAATTTGATGACGGCAAAAGAATACGGCGATTTTGTGTTACGTTTTGAGTTTTTACTGCCGCCGGGTGCAAACAACGGTGTTGGTATTCGTGCCGAATCACCGAAAAAAGATGCGGCTTATCACGGTATGGAAATTCAAATCCTTGATAATAGCGCTGAAAAATGGAAAGGATTAAAACCGTATCAGTTTCATGGTTCGATTTACGGGATTGTTCCGGTAAAACGTAACGCGGAAAAAAATGATTATCACAAACCGGTTGGAGAGTGGAATGTTGAAGAGATTACTGCGTCCGGTTCGAAAATCAAAGTTGTTTTGAACGGTGAAACGATTGTTGACGCGGATATTTCCGAGTTCAAAAACAAACCGACGCCGGATGGTCTCCATCATCCGGGACTTCATCGTGAAAAGGGATTTTTAGGTTTTCTTGGTCATAGCGATCCGGTTCGTTTTCGTAATATTCGAGTCAAAGAGTTGAATGCCTTGACGGAAGAAGAGAAAAAAGAAGGTTTTGAACTTCTGTTTGACGGTAAAACAGTTTCGCCGGAAATTTGGAAAAACGATATTCAAGGTTATCCGGTTGAAAACGGCGAAATTGTGTGTCGAAAAGGCGGGACATTGGCGACTATCAAAGAATACGGCGATTTTGATTTTCGTTTTGAATTTTTGCTTCCGCCGGGCGGAAACAACGGGGTTATGGTTCGCGGCGGTACGGAAATTCAAATTCTTGACCATTTTCACGAACAATATAAAAACTTAAAACCGTATCAATATCATGGTTCGATTTATTATTCGGTTCCGTCAAAACGTGTTCCAGAGAAAAACGATTTTCATAAACCGGTTGGCGAATGGAATTACGAAGAGATTATTATTCGCGGAACGCAGTGCAAGGTTATTCTGAATAACGAAACGATTCTTGATGCGGATGTTGCCGAATTGAAAGGCAAACCGTCAATGGATGGCAAAGAACATCCCGAATTGCAAAACACGAAAGGTTCGCTTGGTTTTCTTGGTCATGGCGATCCGGTGCGTTTTCGTAACATTCGAATCAAAGAATTACCGAAGTATACCCTACCCTTTTGAAAATCGTTTTTTGAAATGTAAAAACACTTTAAATTGCGGAGTTAAAC
>JAIRLW010000560.1 GCA_031259095.1 Planctomycetaceae bacterium
TTTATTTACGCCCTTAATTTGTTTCACGGCGAATCCGAATTTATCCAAGAACCGAAGACTTCAGTATAACAAGGTACATCCATTTAAGAGAAAAAAAATACGGACGATTTCACAAGAGGAATTCAGAAACATTTTATATGCGAAAGATTCCGAAACCGAAATAAACGAAAATGAATGATATTGTTACAATTGATTTTTATGATCGCAAAATAAAAAAACTGATAAAAAAAGCAGGGAAACGTGGTGTTTCCCGTGCGACAATTGCGTTATGGAAAGTAATTAAAACAAGCATACGAAAAAATGCCGGAAGAAAAAGCAATTACGATTTGAATGTTTATTTTCCGGAACCGGGAAAACCGCTTATTAAAAGTAAATATAGAACAGTCAGAGAACATCTGTCTCGTCCAAGCCGTGCTAATGAAGAAATAGTAATACGTGATTCAAAACGTGATTCAAACCCAATTTATGAAACAAATGTAAAAAAACAAAATAAAACATCGGCGCCCGGACAATTGCCATTAAGTCATTCAAGCATCAAACCGGGTTGGAGAAATTACTGGTTGCGTGAATCAATTTGGTTTGACAAAGAAGCGGGGGTTGTTTACCTTAATCCCGACAGACGAGGTAACAGAATATTACCGAAATTAATTGAACAGGGCGGCGCAACAATAAGTTATAGAAAAACATTGGTCGGATATGCTGTTTTTAGTAAATCCTATAAAAACGGAAAAAGAAAAGTTTCCTACTCAAGAATTTATAGTAAAAAAGTTAAGCCGTATAATGTTGAGCCGCGTCCATTTATGAAACCCGGAGCGAAAAAAGCAAGACCCTACATTATTAAATGTTTACGGGACGAGATTGCAAAGAAACTCAAAAGATAATTAGAATCCGAAAAGTTTTGCGATAATTCCAACAATAACGATAATGAAAAACAAAAAATAAGGAAGTAAACAAATAATTGCGGTAGCAATAGAGCCGATTATAACTGCTTTGTAAATTTTATATGACCAGCAACTTTTTTTTATTGGGTAAACTTCATCAAAAAGGTCATCATAATACAAAACATCGTCGTTATCATTTTTTGTTTTTTTAGTAAAAGATGTTGACTGAACATCATCAATAATAGTTTTGCCGTTAATAGAAATATGAATGTGATTCATTGAAAACCCCCTTAAATTTATAGTTAGTCCCCAAAGTCATTATCGTCTCCAATGTCCCTATTATACAATGGTTTTTCAAAAAAAAAAAGCGACAGTAAAAACTTAAAATTTTGAGAAAATTATGGCTACAGGCAATTCATCAAGTCAACTACAAGCGGGAGCAGTTGTTATTAACATTATTGGTAATAATAACAACTTGAATACCGCACTTTCTCAAGCAAGCCAAACCTTACAAAACTTTCAAAACACGGCACAGAGGAGTTTGGGCGCATTAGGCAATATAAGAAATGCATTTGTTACGATTGCAGCGATGCGGGCAACATTTCAAGGAATCACCGCTCCGCTTAGACAGGCGATTACGGCATTTTCCAATTTCGATTATGGCATGTCCCGTGTGCAAGCGATCACAAGGGCAACTGCCGAACAAATTGCGGTACTCCGAGAACAGGCGAAACAGTTGGGTCGAACAACGTTTTTTACGGCATCGCAGGTTGCGGATGCCCAACGATTCCTTGCGATGGCAGGTTTCGATCCGGAAAGGATTCAAGCGGCATTGCCCAACGTTCTTAATTTGGCGCTTGCCGGAGACATGGATTTAGGGATAGCGGCGGATATTGCCACCAATATTTCAACGCCCTTCAGAATTGCTGCCGAAGACTTGAATCGTGTTAATGATGTTTTGGCGAGATCAGCGACAACGTCAAATACTAATGTTCAAGAATTGGGGCAAGCATTCAAGTATGTTGCTCCGGCAGCGGCGGGAGCCGGTCAATCTATTGAAGAATGCGGAGCGGCATTTTCGATTCTTGCAAACAACGGAATCAAAGCGGATATGGCGGGGACGTCACTCAGAATGATGCTGATTAAACTTGCCGATGCGGGGATTCAAAGAAAACTCAAAGACACATTCAATGTTGATGTAACGGATTCATCAGGTCGAATGCGTTCTTTAATGGACATTTTGCGTGAACTCAAATCAGCAACTAGTGGTCTGGGACAAACAGGGCAGATGTCGGCATTTTACGATATTTTTGAACAAAGAGCCGGAACAGCAGCGTTGGTACTTGGTAATGCCGGAAATGCCGTTAACGAATTTCGTGACAGTATGCAAAATGCCGCAGGGACTGCCGATGAAATGGCGAGAGTAATGGGCGACAATTTACGCGGCGATTGGATTTCTTTCATGTCAGCGATTGAAGGCGTTCAAATTGCACTTGGTGAAACGTTTAATAATGTAATGCGTCGAATTACTCAAAATCTGACATACGCAACAAGATTAGTTTCTAATTTTATTACGGGAACGGCAAATATTATCAATTTAATAAATCCTTTTAATCAATTACAAAATGTAATTGCTAATGTTAGAAATGCAATAATCGGTTTATTGGGAACAGGAAATGCGGTCTTAAATTGGGTTATTCAGATAAGTACCAATATTCGCAACTATTTTTCAGAAGCGTTTGGCGGGGTTATTGCTCTTTTTACGGACGGACGAGTTACCGATGCGGTACAAATGTTCTGGTTACAGATATTATTGCAATTTGAACAGGGCAGACTGGCGCTTTCGAATTGGTCGAATGAAGCGGTTGCGGCGATGGTTGAGCCGTTTGAAGCAATAACTAATTTTTTCGGGAATATCTGGCAATGGATTACCGAAACGGCGTCGCAATGTATTCAATGGATTTCCGATACATGGGGCGACGAATTAGGTTGGCTTGGTGAATTTTTGAACAGTTGGTGGAATTCTATTTTGGGAGGATGGAACGCTTTGCAAAATAATATTGGTGAAGTTATTGTTGGTGGTTGGTGGACGATTGCAACCGGTATCAATAATGCTATTTCAGGAATTGAATCATTCTGGAATGAATTAGTAACAGGTATTCAGGAAGCCGCTTTATTTGCTGTTCGTTTTATTGTTCGGCAATTTGCGTGGGCTTATGCACAAATTCGTGGATTAGACACGGAAGCGGTGATGAACGAATGGACAGCCGGATGGGATGAGATGATTGTCGGTGTTGAAGGAAGATCACAAGACAGAGCCGGCGAAATTGAAACAGGAAGGCAACAATGGCAACAAGAGATTGATGCTGCCGCTCAACGTTCATTGAATCGGGTCAACCAAGCACGGGAAAACGCCCCGCAAACCAACCAACGTATCGAGGATTTACGAAATCAAATTGCAGCATTGCAAGTAACGCCGCCGCCTACGGAATTGGGTAATCCTAATGTTCAGGCAAAGAACCTTATTATCGAAGACGCCGTAGCGAATTTAGATTACGGATCAGGTAAAACCGGAAAAGGCGGAGACGGTAAATCGGGAACATTTTCGGCGTTTGAAATGGGCAATGTTAAAGGAAATCTCATTGAAGATACATTAAATAAACAATTGAAAATACAAGAAGAAACAAACAGAATATTGAAGCAAATATATCAGGAAGGGGGGTTAGAATATGCCTAATGTTATTGTTGACGAGGAATACGGAACGCAGTACGAAAAATCACGGGGCGGGTTACTAAAAAAACGCCGCCGATTTTGCGCCTTTGCCAAAAGCAAATTTAATGCTTATATTTTTATACGTAATTATATTGTTCAAAATTATCCCGATGCGATAGAATCATTAACCGTTACTGAAGAGGATGAAACATCACGGTTATGGCATGGCGAATGTACTTTTGCGCCGATTGACACAAAATCATTATTAAAACAGAAAGGCTTACCCGAATATTCCTTTTCGACCAAAGGTGGTACGGCGCACATCACGCAGAGCCGAAAAACGGTTGGTGTTTATCCGGCGTGGTTTCCTGAATATAAATATACGGAAACTGCCGATAAAAAGAAACTTGAAATTGCCAGAGACGAAAATGGAAACGTAAAATATCGGCGTGGCGAAGCCCCTAATTTTCATTGCGGAATTGGATGGAATGAAGAAAACGCAACATACGACGGTACGGATATTATCGTCCCGTCTTGGAAGTCAACGGTTAAAATCAACGGCGTTGCCAATGAATTTATTGATGCGAATTACTTAAGAATGTTACGGTTAATGACTGGAGCGGTTAATGGTTTACCATTTGATGGAATGAATCGTGGCGAGTGTTTGTTTGCCGGTTGCGATGGAACACGAAAAGTCCAAGAAGTTCAAAAAACGGAAGACCAAAACGGCAGCGAGGAAGAAGAATCGGAAGAGCCGGAGATGGAATTAGTTTGGGATTTAACTTTTGAATTTATGGGAGCGCCAAACCGCAGAACATGGATCGACAATATAGGTTACGTAAAAAAAAGAGGTTGGGAATACATGCACATGGTGCGCCGGTTGGTTAATGCAACGTATAATGTTGACCCAAAAGACATTCCCGAAGACGAGGAAACGGATAACGATTATAACGACAATGTAGTTGCCGAACCGGATGTTCCCAATGTAACACCGCAAACAAACAACAAAGGCAAAACAGTTTCCGCACCGTTAGCGGCATACATTGAACAGGTTTATCCCTACGCCGATTTTAGGATGTTAGGTTTTAATTCAATTGTACAATAATAATCAATAATTATGACAACGTTCACACCGGTACAAAAAGGCGAAAAAATTAAAATCTCCGCAGAGGAATGGAACGGGGTACGAAAAGCGGTTTTCGATCCTGATATTCAGAGTAATGCGCCGAACAATTCACGCTTATCGTACAGATATGTTAAGGTGTTCAATGATCAACCGGAAGATGTCCCTGCGTATGGCGTGTTAAGTGTTACGGGGTCTTTACATGATGATGATGATGATGAAATAGAAAACGATGTCAACGAACAAGCGGCAAGGGGAATGTCGTCATGGGTTGAAGTAACTGGCGGAGTACCGACCGGAGATGAAAATGAAATATTAGCAATTTTGCAACGCCCCACAGAATCGGCATGGATACAACCGGCAATTTGTTTCGGCGCAACGCTTGCGTGGGTTTATATTAACAGCATTGAACACCGTTACGCAAAAGCGATTCCTGATAATGTACAAATGTTAGAAAGCGCCGATTCGGGAAGTGTGAGATTGATGCACACTGCCCAAGCCGAAGGCTTGAAATTGTTACCGGTTTTACTAGGGTTCAATGCGGGTACTGCCGAATCTGAACCGATAATCAATGCCAAAGAATTATTTCCGGTTGTTATTTACAATTTGTCCCAATCGTCCCCAACGTCCCCAATGTCCCAAACGTTTCTTATCTGTCCAGGAGGAAAAGGACAAACCGGCAGTACGAAAACAGTCCACGTCCTAGACGTCGAAAACAAAAAGATTTCCACTACAAAATTTGGCGCATTGCCGATTGCAATGAATAATTTTGACGCGGTTATCGCCGATAACGGTTACGGTACTCCATTGTTGGTGTGTACGCCGGGAGAAGTTGACGACGGAAGCAGGTATGCGGTACAACGTTACGATTTTATCGGCGAGGAGTGGAGTAAATCAGACACAAATCAATCGCTTGTCGGTTGTCCCGCGTATGTGAAGGACGGAAAGGTTATTGTTGCAGGAGGGCAGTCTGCCTATTATGTTTCGGAACCGGTTAAAACCGCAGGAAGTACTTCGGTACAATTTTACGGACATGCTGTAACGCCGTTTTGGGAAATTGACCCGGCAAGCGGAGCATTGAAAACAAGAGTACCGCAACGAATTATTGTCAGCGGAACTTCGGCGTCGCCGGAATCGCCCACCGTTAATCAACAAAAACGATTTTTGAAACAAAACTTTTCCGGTATCCATTATGAACATGTTGAGAACGGGAAACCGGTTGAATTTGTTGCGGTCGGCGGAACGGAGTTATTGGGTTATCAGGGCAACGCCGTTGTTTCCTACGCGATGGATAGTTTAGGCGCGTTACTTACGTGCGAACATAACACAGTTGGAGTGTACGATAATTGTGAAGTGTTCCCGGATACGCCGATGGCGTTTGGCGAATGTGATTGCGTTCACATCACACGGAGACGCTCCGGTAATATGATGATTGATTGTAACTTGCTGGTGTGTTTCGGAGGACGTTACCGAGTTGAGATTGATATTCCGGCAATGGACAAAAACGGTAATGTGCTGAAAGATGAAATCGGTAACAATATCGTACTGTATAAAACCGGCGAATACAAACCGCATACCACACCGTTTTACTTAGACCTTAATGATAAAGCCAAAGGTTGGCGCAACGATTTATTCCCTGAAATACCGACGCCCCGCTGGAATGCGGCATTAACCGAACCGGTCGCAACGGTCGAATTAGTCCTTGACGAAAACGGCAAACCGGAAACAGACGGCGACGGATTCGCCAAGACACAAACGATGTTGCGGGTATTCCTAATCGGCGGGAGAATCGACAACCGAACCACTGAAAGAGTTGACGTAAAAGATGAAAACGGAAATATTACAAAAAACTATCATAAACCTGTAACACAAAAAGGTTTAACCGCAAAAATTGAAGCGTTCAATTTAACAACCAATCAATGGGAAACAAACTTTCCTGGATTAGACGGAAAATAGTTTTTATAGTGGAGAGTTGAAAGTTGATAGTGGATAGTGGAGAGTGGAGAGTTACGCAAGCGGAATATTTTTTACACGTATGAATATTGGACAAATAACCTTATTTCCACCTAATTTTCAAAACAAAACAACCTTAGTAGCAAAAAATATAAAACAACAAATAACCTCATTACCTCATTAAAAAACATAAAACGAATCATGAGGTAATAAGGTAATAAGGTTGGTTTTGGTGGGATTCATGGCTACTGAGGTTGTTTAGTAAGAAAAATAAGGTGAAAATAAGGTTGCGGAATCTACTATTCACTATTAACTATTAACTATTAACTATTAACTATTCACTATTAACTATTAACTATTAACTATTAACTATTCCGTCCCTATTAATTAAAAAGGAGATTCAAAATGAAACGAATATTGTTTAGTGTGATTTTTGTACTGGTTTTCGTAATCGGACAAAATTGTTACGGTCAGGCAACGCCCGGACAGCATAACCCTTATCAGAACCTTGCCAAGTGGTACGGAACGCAATCCGCGCCGACAAGTTACGAAAAAGCGGAATGGGCGTTGGACGACATCAATGCCTATCGTGCGGAAATAGGTTTGAAACCGTTGAACAAAAATGTTATCACACAAGGCAACTGTGGTACGTTTCCTTTGGCTTTCTGTTGTTTTTGGATATTTATCAGTTTAATACTGCTAATAATCATACTTAATGACTTATTAAGAAATCAAAGAGAAATTAAAAGAATGAAATGTTGCCAAAAAGAAATAGAAAAATCAAAACAGATATTCGACGAAATATGGTACGGCATGACCGAATCGAGAAGGAGAAATAACATCGGATATTTTGTCCAAAAATTGGACAGAGAACCGACCGAAGACGAAATCGTTACCGGTAACGTACATC
>JAIRLW010000584.1 GCA_031259095.1 Planctomycetaceae bacterium
CGCAGATTACTGTCCGCAGATTTTCGCAGATTGATATAAAAATCCGTTTGCGTATCTGCGCTAATCTGCGTCATCTGCGGACTTCTCGCTCGGTACTCTCGAAGGCTAATAAAATAGACCGTTCTATCGGAGACTCTTGAAAACATCAATATTTTTACTATGATAAATTCACAATAGTTCAGTGGTTTGGGTGTTTTTCTATTTTTTATACTTTGAACAGTTTCAAATTACCTTTGTTTATGAATAATTCATACGATATTATTGTGATTGGTTCCGGTTTAGCCGGAATGACCGCAGCGAATATACTTGGACGTTCCGGTCATCGCGTTTTGCTGCTGGAACAACATTTTCAGTTCGGCGGATTAGCGGCAACTTTTAAACGCCGCGTCGGAATCATTTTTGACATCTCGTTACACGGTTTTCCTGTCGGAATGATTAAAAGTTGCCGGCGTTATTGGAACACTGAAATCGCCGACCGAATCGTGCAACTTCCAAAAATTCGTTTCGACAATCCTCAGTTTTCAATTGAAACAACATTTGACCGCGAAGATTTTACCCGATTACTGATTGAACACTTTGGTATTGCGAAAGAGTCGGTCATCGGATTTTTCGATAAGGCGCGGAGTTTGTCGCATTACGACAATGATCGCCAAACAGTCAGGGAACTTTTCAACGAATTTTTTCCCGGAAGAATGGATGTTGTCCGTTTACTCATGGAACCAATTACGTACGCTAACGGTTCTACGCTTGATGATCCGGCGTTGACTTATGGAATTGTGTTTTCAAATTTTATGTCCAAAGGAGTGTACACTTTTCAAGGCGGCACTGATGTGTTGATCGATCTGATGACGGCAGAACTTAAAAAGAACAACGTGGAAATACTGAAAAGTTCGCCTGTCCGCCGGATTCTCGTTGAAAACGGAAAAGTTGCCGGAGTTGTTGTACAAAAAGATGAAACAAAACAACCGCAACTATTTCGTGCTAAAGTTGTCCTTTCAAACGCCAATCTGAAAGGAACCATTTTTGATCTGGTCGGACAAGAATATTTTTCTGATACATTTATCAAAACCGCTAAAACGGTTCGGCTTAATAATTCCAGTACGCAGGTTTATCTTGCGATGAAATCCGGTTATCTGATTGACGAAAACCAATGCGGCGATCTTCTTTTTTCGTCAACGGCGCCGGAATTTAGTTCCGAAAAACTACTGGCTCCACAGATTACAAGCCGGACATTTTCGTTTTATTATCCTAAAACTCGTCCGGGTACAGACCGTTGCTATGTTGTTTCAAGTACCAACGCCCACTTTGCGGACTGGAACGGTTTGTCTCAAGAGGAATATCTCCAACGGAAAACACAACTAATCGAACAAACGCTTGATCATTTGGAAAAATACGTTCCTGATGTACGAAAACATCTTGATTGGGCAGAAGCGGCAACACCCGCAACATTCAAACGTTACACCGGACATTGGGACGGTTCTAGTTTTGGTACGAAATATGAAGGTTTAGCGGTGAGTCGTCGGTTGCCGCAGGAAATCGGAGGACTGTTTCATGCGGGAAGTGTTGGAATTATCATGTCCGGCTGGCTCGGCGCAGTGAATTACGGAGTAATCGCCGCAAACGATGTTGACGCCTTTTTATTAAACCAATAACCCAATTGGGATTCCGATGTTGCCAGCCATCCACTGGGGCGCGATGTTTCAGGAGAAACATCGCCTACCTCATTTTTAATTGCGACGTTTTTTCGTTTGATTTTTTACAACAACAATTAAGGCAATTGCCTATTTTTGTGGCGATATTTTTAATATTCAACTAACCCCGTGAGGGGTGTGATGTGCATAATCGGCGGTGTAGCGAAGCGCAACCGCCGGATATTGCCCCACCATAACAAAGCCCTGCAAGGGTGATCAGTACGACCGATAATCTCACCCCTGCGAGGTTCTGATAGTGGTGTATGACTTGTCCGTAGGTTACGCTTCGCTATACCTACGGTTATGCACATCTCGCCCCTAGCGGGGTTAATTGAATTGCAAAATATATCATTGATCAGACACACAATGCTAAACATAATAATTATGACTGCCCATAGTATAAATTCAAAAAACGAAATTCCACACAATAAAACGCAGGGCTTTTTTTATCTTTACAGACAGTTATAATAGGACAGATATAATAGGACAGAGACTTTTGATTAAGTAACTGAATAACGTTGTGTTTTGAATTGTTTTCGCCTTGCATGAATGGTCCATGCTCGGTTTCATTTAAACAACCTAACCAAATGTAGAATAATATGAAAACAACTTTCAAGAAATATTTGTTTCTGATTTTCTTTGTCTCGTTTTGTGTCAATACGGTTTTTGTTGACGCAGGAGAGAATCCTTTTGACGCTGAAATTCAAGCGAAAATTAGTGTTTTGCAAAATTCTCAGGATATTGCCGAACGCGCTCGTGCCGCTGAATCTCTCGGTTACATGCGGGCTTATAACGCCGAAAACGTTTTGATCAATGCGTTGTCTGATGAAGCGGTTGAAGTTCGGCGCAACACCGTTTTGTCGCTTGGTTGGTGCGGAAGTCGGGCGGCATTGAAGCCGTTG